>DAIQNC010000373.1:0-4690 GCA_036788655.1 Ktedonobacteraceae bacterium | reverse complement strand
ATCGCAAGCTGGGACGCGAACTGAAGTTGTTTGTCTTGAGCGACGATGTGAGTGCTGGCGTACCGATGTTCTTACCGCGTGGCGAGACGCTGCGTCATCTGATGGAAGAATACGTGCGTGAGACGCAGGAACGCTACGGCTATCAGCATGTCTGGACCTCGAATCTCGGCAAGGTGCGCCTCTACAAAACGTCGAAGCACTGGTACACGTACCGCGAAAACATGTTCCCGATCATGAAAGGTGAGCAGGAGCAACTGGAGGACGATGCCTACATCCTCAAGCCAATGAACTGTCCGCATCACATTCTGCTCTACAAGTCGCAGATGCATAGCTACCGCGAACTACCTGTACGCTATGCAGAGTTCGCCACGCTCTATCGTTATGAGAAGGCAGGAACGTTGACGGGTCTTGCTCGTGTGCGTAGCCTAACGCAGGACGATGCTCACGTCTTTTTGCGCCCCGACCAGATTCAGGAAGAGTTCGATAACGCCTTCAACCTGACGCTGGAGGTCTTCAAGACGTATGGTCTCGCCGACTACTCCGTGCGCCTCTCGCTGCGTGATCCGCAGAAGCCAGAGGACTACGTAGGTAGCGACGAGGTATGGAACACGGCGGAGGCCGCCTTACGTAACGCTGCTGAGAGCAAGGGCATCGCCTTCGAGGTGGGTATCGGTGAAGCGGCCTTCTACGGCCCCAAAATCGACATCATGGTACGCGATGCGCTGGGGCGCGAATGGCAGGGGCCAACGATTCAGCTCGACTTCGTGCAACCAGAGAACTTCGAGTTGGAGTACATCGGTGAGGATGGTCAACCGCATCGTCCGGTGATGATTCACCGCGCTGTGACGGGTTCGACGGAACGCTTCATGGCTCTGCTCATCGAACACTTCGCAGGGGCTTTCCCTGTATGGCTCGCTCCGGTGCAGGCGATGATTATTCCCATCTCCGACCGTCACCAGGAATACGCCCACAAAGTGCTGGCAGAACTCAAAGCGGCAGGTATTCGTGCCGAAGTCGATCTACGCGGCGAGCGCATGAACGCCAAGATACGCGACGCGCAGTTGCAGAAAATTCCCTACATGCTCGTCGTCGGCGACAAGGAAGCGGCAGCCAATGCCGTCTCCGTCCGTCTCCGCACGAACGTCGATCTCAAGTCGATGCCGCTTACGAGCTTGATTGGGCGCGTAAAGGGCGTCGTCGAGTCAAAAAGTTTGGAATTGTAATCATCAGAAACACGCTACACGCCCCAACAACGTTGTTGGAGCGTGTAGCGTGAACAAGAGAAGGAGATGGATGTATTGAACATATGAATTTATGCAGGGATACGAGTTACTATTTCTTGTTTTTCGCAATACCTGTACTCTATTCGCATTATTCGACAACCGCAAGCCGTTTCCCCATCGGAATTCTGAAATTTCCCTGTCTTGCAGAGGAACTCAGGATGCTGGCAAGTGAACTGAGCCATGCAACAATGGCACACGCGATAGCAAACCAGCCACCAATGATGAGTAGAACGATATTCCCATCTGCAAGCTGACCAATGGTCAGGAAGAGGAACGCAATGAAGAGGAGACCTAGCGTCGCTAACATCGACACATTTGTCCGCGTCGCACCTACCCACAACACGCCTGTGAAGATTGTCCAGCACAGGAAGAAGAGACCCATCACGAGATGCATGTAGCCTGAACCAGCCAGAACACCCTGGATACCAAAATTAGGCATGAACAGAATGCCAAGAGCGGCAAGGAAACCGCCATAACTGGTGAACGTCGTAGAGGTCATGAGGTAATTTTTCCGAAATTCCCACATCCCTGCGAGAACGAGAATAATGCCTCCGACGAGAATGAACGCACCAACGGCGGTACGAATGCTACTCACGCCGTAAGGAATGATGAAGCCAGCATAGAAGCAGCCAACAAGGGCCGTCGTGAAGGCTAACATACTCAGACCAAGCGGAGCAGGACTTGCCACGCTAATACCAGTACCAACATTTGTTGTTTCAGTGGGAACGGGACGCTCAGGTTCCGGCCTTACAAATTGAGCCATGTTAATTTCAACCTTTCTAAGAACAACACAACTTCAACTACATTCCTACATGCTTCATATGAACCTTGCATCACCTTTACTTCCCCTCACCTGTACACCTCTGTTATATTCCGGCAAAGTTACAAAATAGTTAAATATCTATGTATTTTGGTATTTTAAGAAATCTCTCAGAAATCATATCGTAAAACGATATGATTAACATGTTGCTGTTCCTTCAATACCTTTACCCGTAATCTCATTCGGCGTCAATAGAAAGTCGCATACAGTAAGATGGGAAAAAATCTCAACAGGAATAAGCCATTGAGCAATCTCAAAGAGCAATTTGGGAAGCGGATTAGAGCATTAAGAGTGCAAAAGAAAATGACGCAAGAACAACTTGCTGAAGCATCGCATATTTCTGTTGATTTTTTGAGCCTGATGGAACGAGGAAGAAATGCGCCCTCATTTAGCATTCTCGAAAGGTTATCCCAAGCACTCGATATTTCAGTGAAGGCGTTGTTTGATTTTGAGGAAGGTGGCAGAACCGTTGAATAAACAGTTCCGCCACCGAGATGATAGATGTATTTGTCAGTTATGCGCGAATCTCTTCCAGCATCGCCAGATTGACGAACAGGTCGCAACTCTGGCGGAGTGTCGCGGACATGGCCTCGTCGAAGGCTGCGATTTCGACGCGCACACCATGATCGGAGCAGTAGTCGAGCATCGGCATGAAGTCGCTATCACCACTGACCAGTACAATGCAGTCAACGGCGCGTCCATCGACGAGTCGCACCACGTCCATACACAGATCGAGGTCGAGGTCGGCCTTCTTCGCGCCACTTGCGAAGATTTTGTAGTTCTTCGTCGTGATGCGATAGCCGAGACCCTTCACGGCTTGCAGGAACATCTGCTCATCCCCCGGTTGTGGACTGGTGGGACAATAGGCGTGGGCGCGAACAAGGCGACGGTTGCCACGCAGGAAGTCGAGCAACTTGCCGAAGTCGATGGCAACGCGCATAGTTCGTGCCGAGTACAGCAGGTTGGCAACGTCTACGAAGACGCCAACGCGCTCATTTGAAGGGAATGGCGGCAACGAGACCGAGACATTGGTTGGTGACTGATTGACGCGGCGCATCTCCGCAACCATACGGTCAGATTGCACCTGAATAGCCTGTGCAACGACGTTGGCAAAGTGGTTCATAGCTGCCGTCGAGATGCTACCACCACTGCTCGCACCATTGTCACGCGGTGGGTATGCTGGTCGCATCTTCTCCGCATGAGTCGTGCGACCATCGCGAGTGAAGATACTTCCTCGCGCTGGCGATGGCTCAGGCCCCATGAACGGGCCAGCCGCATCGTTTCCCTGATTCATCTGATTCACTGTATATCCCGAAGTCATTGAATAAGCAGGATTTCCCTGTACTGGTGCGTAAGCAGTGGGAGCTGCCTGTGTATTTTGCGAAGCCGCTGGAGCAACTGGCGTCGCTGATGGTTGTGGTGAAGCTGGCGTCATCTGTGTTTCCTGTACCTGAGTCTGTGCTTGCGGCTGTGACTCCGTGGCCTTTCTTGTAGTTTCGGTTCCCGTTGCCACCGGCTGACCGGGGCGATGGCGACGACGACGACGTGCATTACCCTTTTGCAATTCCGCATATTCCAACGGCGGCAGGTCTTCTGGCGCGACATCGCCCTGTATAGCATCGTGCGTCTCCGCGACAAGTGCGGCAATCTCAGAAACAGTCGTGGGCTTTGTCTCAGCAGGAGCAGGATCTGTTGATGCACCGGAGGCTACTGTCGGCTCTTTCTCACGCTGTCGCTCTTGTCGCTCCTGGCGATCTTGCCCATGCTTACGACGCCCATGCTCGGTTGGCGTACTGGTTGCCTGTGTGGTTGTACTCTGCTCTACAGTGGCGGACTCTCGCTTCAAAGCTTGCTCCTCTTGTGGTGGTGTCGAAACCTCGGTTGTGTTCTTCTCCTCTATCGGAGGCGTTTGACTCATTACAGGACTTACAGAACTGGTCTGTGTTCCCTGTTGCCCCTGTGACGCTGTTGCCGTCTTCGCAGGTGTATTTTCAGATGTCATAGACGGGGCAGGTGTTGTAGACGCAGCAGGACTGGTTGCCCCACTATTAGTCAAGGTGCTATGCGATGAAGAGGCACCATAACTGCGCTGTGTTCCCGGCTGTGCTGGACGGTCGAAGCGATAACGACGTGCAGGCTTCGGCGTTTCAACAGGAGTCTCAGCTGTGTTGTTATCTCCCGATTGCTGCGTCTCTTGAGACCCTGATGATTGCTCCTCATTCATGGGTTGAGCAGCAACAGGCTCATCAGGCGTCGATTCATTCCCTTGTGAACGAACGAACTCCTCGCGGTGCGCCTGTCCACTATGACGCGGACGATGGCGATTGTCACGTCGCAGAAGTGGCGAGACAGGACGTTCCGATGGTGTATGCTCAGTATTCTCTGATAGCTCTTGCCCGGCAGAGACAACGCGCTGATTCTCTTCCGCTATTGCTGCTTCCATAGGAGACTTTTCGGTGTCCTCGCCAGTTTCATTCGCATTCACAGTCGCGCTACTCGTCGGGTCACTCCCTGCTGGAATGAACGACGAACCTTCTCCGAAGTCGAAAGGCGGCAATACCTCTTCTGGAGACGTTCCCGATGCTTG
>DAIQNC010000372.1:0-4692 GCA_036788655.1 Ktedonobacteraceae bacterium | reverse complement strand
GCTTTGTGAGCGATCTTGTTGATGGTCTTATGCGTGCGATGTTCCAGCCAGGAACAGCCGGAGAAGTGTTCAATCTTGGCAATCCAGAGGAACATACCGTGCTGGAATACGCGCAAACGATCATTCGCCTCTGCGGTGCAACCTCACCCATCTTATACGAGTCGAGTCGTATCGACGATCCTGAACGTCGCCGTCCCGACATCACAAAGGCTCAACAGGTGCTTGGATGGCAATTACAGGTCGATATGGAAGAGGGTTTGAACCGTACTATCGAGTGGTTCAGAAGTCGTACATCACACCTCTCAACTGTCTAGTCTACGGGTTGAGTGTATCAAAAGAAGAGAGATGATACGGTAGAACGTTATGTATAATCCTGGTTTCACAGAATCAGAACACATTATATCAACTGCACACAGCATACCTGGCAGTCCTGTAGAACGTGTACAGGCGAGTTTGCGCCAATATGGAACAACAGCGAACATCATCGGGTTAGTAGGTGGCTTACTAGCTGTTGCATGTCTTTTTGCGCCGTTGCATAATGGCTGGAATATTCGCCTACCTCTCTATGCGGTGATGGTCGTCTGGGTGTTGCTCCGTCCACGAACAGCCCTGTATCTCTCGCCCTTCGCTATTTCATGGGGTTCGCTCGATACAGTTCAGATTTTGTTCAACGTCACCAGTGCAGATATCCTCGTCATCATGCTCGCTATAAGCTGGCTCGCAGGCTTTGCTATTCGCTCACATTACAACCCTACGAGTATGAGTGATGCCGGACCGCTTGACTATGATTCGTTCAAGAGTGTTCCACGCTATCTCCTTATGGCTACATGCGTACTACTGTGTGCAATGCTCCTTTCAATAGTAGGGGCAACAAGTATCAAATCGAGCCTGAAAGAGATTGTGAAATGGGTTGAGGTACTCATCGTCTTCATCCTGGGAACAATGTATCTACGAACACGGCGTCAGATATGGATATTGGTCGTGATGATGTGCCTTGCGGCTGTCTCTCAGGCGTTTCTTGGCTTCGCACAAAACTATCTGGACCTGGGACCAAGTTCGTTTGTGCGCGACGCATCATTACGTGTCTATGGCACATTCGATCAGCCCAATCCCTTTGCGGGCTATATCAACATGACCTTACCCATTGTCATCTCATTGATGATTCTAGGAAGAAACTGGACAACGCGCATTCTCTCAGGTGCTACCGTTGTCCTACTTGGTGCAGTCGAGTATATGACGCTATCACGTGGGGGTGAAATCGCTATCGTGGTTGCCATCCTCTTTATCCTAACGGTTGGTATATGGGGAATACGCAAGCTTTTTGCCGTTGGCATTGTTGGTTTGCTCTGCATCATCGCGGCTTATCTTGCAGGTGTCATTCCATCTCACTACATTCAGCCAATTTTGAATAAACTGGGATTGGTGCAAATATCATTCTCCTCTCCAAGTGCGGCAGATTATGCAACCGCCGAGAGACTGGCTCACTGGATTGCTGGCATCAATATGTTTCTGTCTCATCCCATCACCGGAGTAGGCATAGGCAACTATCCCGATGTATACAGTGCCTATCAAATCACCATTTTTGTAAACTCGCTCGGTCATGCTCACAATTACTACATCAACATTGCAGCAGAGTCAGGCGTTATTGGCCTGGCAGCATTTCTCTTTTTCCTGACAACCATCTTTATTGCCGCACATCGAGCCTATTCCATTGTGAATAAGCACTACCTACAGGCGCGATATAAGCGTCAATATCCGCAAGCAGGGATGACCAGGCAACAGCTTCAGCAACTATTTGAGCGTTTTGGCACGTTAACCAATGACCGCGCCCTTGCTATTGGTCTCATAGCGGCTCTCATCACTGTTTGTGTTCACAATCTCGTGGATGATCTATATGTTCACGGCATGACTATTCTTTTTGCGTTACTCATTGTCTCTCTTATCCGTCTAGCAAGAGTACAGCAGGAAGCATTTATCGAAAGCAATCAATAACGGAGGACAATATAGTTGATTATAGATGATATACCAGAAAGTAGTGCATCTTCTGTAGAAATTACCGCTTCTCAATCTGAAGCCATTGCTAAAAAAGAGGCCGAGTTGCGCCAACAAGAAGATAAAGAGGGTCAGAAGGACTCGGAAATCACGAGAGACCAGCTTTCATTGAGCAAGCGTCTCCTGAACTGGCGTACTATTGTTCCTCTCGTTATCGTTGTTGTCTTGCTTGGCTACCTTGCATACAAAGCGAAAATCAATCCGCAAGAGGTATGGGCAGCCATCAAAGGTGCTAACCTGCTCTTCTTTCTTATAGGGTTCGCTGTGTACTACGCCTCGTTTCCTTTGCGAGCGTTGCGCTGGCGTGTCCTCTTGCAGAACGTTGGCTTCACAAAAGAGAATGGTATACACTTGCCCGGTCTCTGGAAGATTGTAGAAATCATCTACATCTCCTTCTTTGCAAACTCGGTTGTGCCAGCAAAGCTTGGCGACCTGTACCGCGCCTACCTCTTACGCCAGGAAATCAAGGTTTCAGTATCACGCGGCGTTGGTACGGTGCTGGCAGAGCGATTGCTTGACCTCATTGTACTGCTGTTGCTCTTCATTCCAGCCATCATCATTAGCTTGCATGAGAACTTACCAAATGAGTTGCGAATTGCGCTGGAAGTGACACTCGTAGCCGTTGTCATTGGTATCGCTGCATTATTCGTGTTGAGACAATTGCGTGAGCCGATAGCCAAACTGATTCCTGCACGTTTCCGCCCACAATACTACCATCTGCAAGAAGGTATTCTTGGTTCGTTCCGCCGCTTACCCACCCTCGCTGGACTGACTATCTGTGTATGGACATGTGAAGCTCTGCGTTTCTACTTCGTCGTTCTGGCCCTCGGCTTGATTGGTGGCAACCCTGTACACGTGTTAACGGCTGCCATTTTCATCGGTCTTGGCGAAGCCCTTCTGACAGTGGTTCCTGCAACAGGTGGTGGCGTCGGACTTGTCGAGGCAGGAATGCTTGCCATGATTGCGCTGTTCTATCATGGTCCTGGTCTGGCGAATCATGCAACCGCTGCTATTCTGCTTGACCGCATTATCAGTTACATCAGTCTGCTCGTTATCGGCTTTGTCGTCTTCATGATTGCCTTTGGACGCAAAGCAGTGAAGGATACAAAAGCAGCTACCGTAGATGCTCAAACTGCGGTTCCAGCAAATAGCAGATAACAACGTTTGATCTTTCGTTAAGAATATGCTACCTTTTTGCCAGAAGGTAGCATATTTCTGTCTGTAGATATATAATGGCTAGAGAAATTACGTGTGAGGAGGTGAATGATTTTGGCAGAAGTACGTATTGGTGAACATGATTCGTTTGAAGTAGCACTCAAACGCTTTAATCGTAAAATTCAGCAGGCGGGTATCCTCTCAGAGGCACGCCGACGAGCATATTATGAGAAACCAAGCGTGAAACGGAAGAGAAAAGCGGCAGCACGATTGCGAAAGGCAATGCGACGCGCATCATAACCCTGCTCACGACATAAATACTCCCCACTCTCAGCGTCTTTTGAGAGTGGGGAACGACTTTAGAGGTGAAACATGTCCGAACATCCGCAAATTGAACTGTATATCACTATCGGTGACGACAAGCAGAATGCTGAATTAGAGCAATTACTTTCCTCAACAAACGTCGATGGTGTTGTGGCCCGTACACTCAGCGAGGTTCATGTCACAAACCCTGTAATGTTGACGGTGCTTGTCACCGACGATGAGGGTATCCGTGATATGAATAAGCAGTATCGAGAAATAGATAACTCGACGGATGTTCTCTCGTTTCCATTGTTAACTGAGCCACTTGTGGAGGCTCCCGCCGATCAATTATGGACGCCCCAAGAGTCAGAAGAAGCCCAGCCATATTTTGTAACACCCCCGGATATGATTATGAATCTCGGCGATGTCGTTCTCTCATGGCCTACAATTGTACGACAGGCCGAACAAGTCAGACATGCCCCAATGTATGAATTGCTCTATCTACTCTCTCACGGTGTGTTGCACCTTGTGGGCTATGACGATCATACAGAGGCAGGATATCAAGCAATGGTAGGCATTCAGCAACGGGTGCTTCAAGCTGTAGGTATGAAAACTATGTAGTGCCGTGATTTATCACTGGCGTGTGCGTCCAGAAGGTTCACATAGCAGTGATAAATCACGGCACTACATGGGGTTCGCGCCCAATAGACGTGACAGGAGAAACATCGAGAGGAATGAATAAGTCTGGTAAGCCTACAATGCCATCTTCATCGTCGATGCCAAAAGAGTCATCAGAAGGGCAGCAACAAAATCACCTGGAACCACCTGTTCAGAACAGTGAATGGAAAAAGTTTATTGCTGGTTTTGGATATGCATTTCGGGGATTGTGGTATGCTATTCGGACACAACGCAACATGCGTTTCCACGTCGTCGTTGCTGTCCTTGTGATTCTCGCTGGTATCTTCTTTCGAGTTTCCACCGTTGAATTTGCCATGCTCTTTGTCGCCATCACAAGCGTTTTCATCGCAGAAATGTTCAATACTGTTATCGAGCTATGTGTAGACCTTGCCTCACCAAACTATCATCCTCTGGCAAAGATTGCGAAAGATGTGGCAGCCGGAGCCGTACTGCTCAGTGCGATCCTCTCCGTCGTCATTGGCCTTTTCGTGCTTGGACCGCATC
>DAIQNC010000371.1:3209-4707 GCA_036788655.1 Ktedonobacteraceae bacterium | reverse complement strand
ATATAAGAGGAACAATACATACATGGCATTTCCTGCATATCCCCGGACGGAACAACAGAAGAAATTGATGGACATGGCTGGCGCACTCGCCAGCATTTTTGCGAAACGCGCCAGCGAGAACGACTGGGCAGGGCGTTTCCCCTACGAGAATTACCGCGACCTGCAACAATTGGGCTACCTGACGCTGACTGTGCCGCGTGAACTCGGCGGCTGGGGAGCCAGCTTTCTCGATGTGGCACTGGCACAGACGAGACTTGCACAGGGCGACGCCTCAACCGCGCTGGTGATGACAATGCACCTCTCGAATATTGCGAAGCTACGCGAGCAGGTCGATGGCCCCAACCCGTTTTTCGAGCGCATCTGTCAGGCCGTTGTCGAGAATGGCGCAATCATCAACACGGCAGCGAGCGAGCCTGCAACGGGTAGCCCCAGTCGCGGAGCGCGTCCCGGCACGACCGCGCATCGTCAGCAAGATGGCTCTTGGATTATCACAGGTCGCAAAACCTACACCACAGGTAGCCCTATACTCCACTTTTTTCTGGTGAGTTGCGGCATTGAGGATAGCTCTGGTCTCGCACCGCTCAACGTTGATCGCGGTACATTCCTTGTGCCACGTACCGCAACAGGTGTGCGCGTCGAAGATACGTGGAACTCCGTTGCCATGCGTGAAAGTGGCAGCAATGACCTCATCCTGGACAACGTACACATCAGCGCAGATTCGCGTGTTGAGGAGCAGATTCCAACGCGACCAGAGGCTCAGGCACGTGTCGCAGCATGGAACGTTCTCACTCCCTCGGTCTATCTGGGCATCGCGGAAGCTGCACGGAACGAGGCTATCAGTTTCGCACGCAAACGCAAACCGACCTCGTTAGGAGAGCCTATCGCTACTCTACCGCATATCCAGGGAAAGGTTGCCGACATCGAACTGGCCCTCCTCCAGAGCCGCTCTGTCTACTACAGTATCGCCGAGCAATATTGCAAAGACCCGTCCAGTGTCTCTGCTAGCCAGTTTGCAGCCGCGAAATACCTCGTCACCAACCACGCCGTTGAAGTCGTCGATCTCGCCATGCGCGTCGTAGGAGCCGCTGGACTCAGCCTCAGCAATCCGCTCCAACGCTACTACAGAGATGTACGTGCTGGCCTCAACAATCCGCCAATGGACGATGCCGCCCTGACGATGATTGGGAAAGAGGCGTTACAGGGATAATGCTGATATTTTTCGTGCCATTACTTATGTTACAATAGCACGAGAATAATGCTTACCTTACGTTCAAGGAAGGGCTACTTATGACAAAAGTACAAACCTTTACCGCAGTTCTTCATAAAGAGGATGATGTATACGTAGCCGATTGTCCCGAAGTGGGAACATCCAGCTATGGCGAAACGATTGAAGAGGCACTGGCAAATTTGAAAGAGGCGACAGAACTTTACCTTGAAGCTACCCAGTGTAATGGTGAGCATTGAATAAATAGCATGAACGTGCGTAGTGGGGGAAGGG
>DAIQNC010000371.1:0-3172 GCA_036788655.1 Ktedonobacteraceae bacterium | reverse complement strand
AAATCGTTCCCCAACGCTGAAATGTACGGGTATAATTCATTACACCCCGTAACCCGCTGCACAATGCTCACCATCGCCCGAAAACATTCGTGGTAATGAAACGTTCCCCACCACAAATGTTCGGGGCAACTACACTATGTACGGGTATAATTCATTACACCCCTTCCCCCACCACAAATGTCCAATTCCATTCGCAACATCCACCCTTACACCCTCTAATATCCTCGTTCCTTCTCCACCAGATTCAACAACGGCTCGCCTTTGAGATAGCGGCGCAGGTTCGTCTCGAAGATGGCGGCGGCACGTTCGTTGTATTGGGGATTGATGCCGGAAATGTGGGGCGTGATGAAGACGTTGGGCATGTCCCACAGGGGCGATTCTGCTGGCAACGGCTCCTGCTCGAAGACATCGAGCGCGGCTCCTGCAATCTGCTTTGTTTGCAGGGCGCGTATCAGAGCCGCCTCGTCGCAGACTTCGCCACGCGCAATGTTGACGAGGAATGCGCTATTCTTCATGGCTTGAAAGGCAGATTCATCGAACATACGGCGCGTCTCGTTAGTCAGGGGTACACCAATAACGACGATATCGCATTCGTGGAGCATCTCGTGGAGTTGATCGAAGGTGTAGTAGCGTTCCGGTAACGTGCCTTCGGGGTCGCCCACATTGGGAAAGACAAAACCGGAGTCACGGTGATTTGTGCTATGTTGCATCGCCAGCACGCGCATTCCATAGCCGGACGCGATGCGAGCCGCATGTCGTCCGATGCTGCCATAGCCAACGATGCCGATGGTTTTGCCGAAAAGCTCTTCATTATGCAGCGACTGCTCTTCCTGGCGCGAGGGCCAGTGATGCTCTCGTTGCCATGCCAGCATCTGCGGAAGATTGCGATACCACGTCTGAATCATGGTAAAGACGTATTCAGCGATAACGATAGCATGAACGCCACTCGCTGTCGTGAACATCACCTGTGTCTTGAAGAGCGGATTGGTGAGCAAACGATCCGCACCTGCCGAATAGAGTTGCACCCACTTCAAGTTCGGAACCTGCTCCGGCTTCGGTAGCATCCAGGGGAAACCGTACAACACCTCGACACGCTTCCAGAGATCGTCAGATATCTGTTCATCGGAACGTGCCGAGACACGCTCAATCGTCAAATCCGCTGAAATCTGCTTCAATTGTGCAAGCAGCGAATCGTCTATGTTGGCTCGAATGAGAACTACACGTGACATGATTTGAAAACCCCTATCGTTGATTACGTTATTTGCCGTATTATACAACACCATCACGACACAGATTGCCAGCATCCATACGAATGATGACCTTATCATGATATACTGTAGTACGATGCCATATGGTTATAAAGGAGCGTCGATTATGGAAGAACGGAATAAAGCAGGTACGAATACAATATCTCATTCATCACATGTTGCAGAAAGAAATCCTGTCTCTTCGGCACGTCTATCGTCTGGTATTATAGGTCTTGATGAAATTCTGCATGGCGGATTTATTGCACAACAAGCCTATCTCATTCGTGGTGGTCCCGGCTGCGGTAAAACAACACTTGGTCTACACATGCTTACAGCAGGTGCGATGAATGGCGAAAAGACACTTTTCATTACGTTATCTGAGTCGGAAGAGCATATTCGCACGAATGCGGCTGCTATCGGGCTGAATCTTGAAGGGATTGAATTTCTCGACCTCAGTCCCAATGCCGAAGAGTTTGCAGCGTTAGAGAGCTATGATATTTTCTCGCCATCAGAGGTTGAGCGTGAGCCAATCACGCAAAAGATTATCGAGCGAGTGCAACAACTTCAACCGAAGCGTGTGTTCCTGGATGCGCTGACGCAGTTTCGCTATCTTTCACCCGACGCCTTTCAATTTCGCAAACAGGTACTCGCCTTTCTACGTTTTCTGAGGGAGCAGGGAGCTACAACCCTTTTCTCGTCCGAGGCAACGGCGAGTACACCGGATGATGACCTGCAATTTATGAGTGATGGCATCATTCATCTCTCCTTCACAAAAGAGGTGCGTACCATCAACGTTTCCAAGTTTCGTGGCTCAACGTTTCGTGCAGGCATTCACTCTTTGCGCCTCACAGATACGGGTATGCACATCTTTCCTCGCCTTCTACCAGAGAGTTACAAAGCGTCTTTCGTTCCTGAAACCATCTCGTCCGGTATACCCGAAATAGACGAAATGTTGCAAGGTGGCCTGGAGCGAGGAACTATCACGATTATCAGTGGGCCAAGCGGCGTGGGTAAGACAACGCTGGGTATGCAATTCATGAAAGAGGCCGCAGGACGTGGTGAACGCTCAGTGGTCTACCTCTTTGACGAACAAAAAGAAATTTTGCTGCAACGCTGCGAAAGTATCAACATTCCTGTCCGTACAATGATGCAGCGCGGTACACTCTCGATTGACCAGATAGAGCCGCTCCATTTCACGCCCGACGAATTCGCTATGCTGGTACGAAGCAATGTCGAGACATACAAGGCAGGTATCGTCATGATTGATAGTACCGCTGGCTATAGTCTCTCACTCCAGGGAGAAGACCTTGTTTCGCACCTGCACGCGCTCAGTAAGTACCTTCAAAACCTCGGAATTGCTGTCCTGCTCATCAGTGAAGTCGAGTCTATCACAGGTGAGTTTCACGCAACAGAGCATGGCATCAGTTATATGGCGGACAACCTCATCTTCATGCGCTATCTTGAACTACACGGAGAGGTACGCAAAGCGATAGGTGTTCTCAAGAAACGCCTGACGGACTTCGAGAAGACCATGCGCGAAATCGAGATTACCAGTTACGGTATAAAAGTGGGCAGTCCACTCGTGAATCTTCGTGGTATCCTCACTGATTTGCCCGTGTTGGAAGACGAATCACAGAGGACGCTCTAACAACATGGATGAAGACAACAGTCCACTCATTCTGATCTTCAACCACAATTGGCTTATCGTTATCTCGCGGCAGCAGAGTAGCGCATTGTTTCAAACATGCTTGCATCATGGAGTTAGAAACTTGATGATTAAGCCACTCGTACTAAAAGAGTTACTACACGTTCTTGAATGCCTGCTGTGACCACTAACGACATCGAGTGTGTGAAAACTTATGAGCAATATCCTACTTCTCCTTGAAAATAAAAAAAATTGTGATTTACTGACAGCGTTTCTCGGT
>DAIQNC010000370.1:0-4711 GCA_036788655.1 Ktedonobacteraceae bacterium | reverse complement strand
GAAGACGTTTAGATTGATGAGGCCGAAAATAGGAAGCTTGCGCTGCTCTTCTGCGATACTCGTGCCGACGCTGATGTCGGGTCTGTCGGTCATCTCCATAAAAGGTGAACCCCTCTCGATGTACTACATTGTGACGAGTCAAGGTGGCGGAGAATCTGTTGAGTCAATTATAATGGGAAGGAGCGTTGATTACAATAGAGAGGCAAGCAGTTTTTAGTATGGAAACGAGTAGAACTATGTTTTCATCCTTTGTTACATCAATCCAACATTGGTTTCGAGGGTTTCGTCAGGGATTGTCGCGTAAGCTCATTAAAATAGGTGTTGTGCCGCCACCTGTAGAAGAGAATGCTCATTTGACTGAGGAGCAACGAGAGATGCTGCAAAAATTGAATTTCTTGACGTTACGCCGACCGGGGGGTGGAAGAACGGGTATATAAAAACCATGGAGAAATGTGGGAGCTAGCTTATGCTTTCTGATATAGAAGCATAAGCTAGCTCTCACATTTCTTTGACGATAGCAACGATTAGTTCCAGTTCTCGACACCCACATCGTCGCCCTGGCTCTCCAACCAGCGTTCGAGATCGATAGCGGCACGACAGCCATCGGCGGCGGCGGTAACGGCCTGACGATAGCGGTGGTCGGTGACATCACCGGCAGCGAAGACACCCGGAATATTGGTCATGGTATGCTCAACGGGGACGATATAGCCAGCTTTATCCATGTCGAGAATGCCTTTGAACAGGTCTGTATTTGGTTGATGACCAATTGCCACAAAGACGCCCTGTACGTTCAACGTCTGCTCCTCATCCGTCCTGACGTTGCGGACGCGCACACCTGTGACGGCATTGTCTCCCAGTACCTCGACGACCTCGCTATCCATCAGCGTACTAATCTTTGGATTGTTGTGTACGCGATCCTGCATGATTTTACTGCCACGGAAGCTGTCGCGGCGATGTATGAGTGTCACATGTGTAGCGTAGCGTGTCAGGAACGTTGCCTCTTCCATCGCGGTATCGCCGCCACCGATGACAACAACTTCCTTGTTACGGAAGAAGAACCCATCACAGGTCGCACAGGCACTGACGCCGCGTCCCTGGAGATGCTGTTCACTCGGCAACCCTAGCCATTTCGCGCTTGCCCCTGTCGAGACGATGATTGCCTGCGCTCGATAATCACCGGAGTCGGTGGTCACGGTGAATGGTCGCCGACTGAAATCAATTGCGGTAACATCCTCTGCCACCAGTTCTGTGCCGAAACGAGCCGCCTGATGCTCGAACTTCTCCATCATCTCCGGCCCCAGGATGCCATTTTCGTAGCCAGGATAGTTCTCAACCTCGCTGGTGTTCATCAACTGACCACCAACCTGATAGCCCTGAAACATCAACACCGACAGATTCGCACGTGCCGCATAGATAGCCGCCGTGTAGCCCGACGGCCCGGAGCCGATGATGATAACACCATATACTTTATTTGTATCTGCCATAACCGCTATATCCTCACTTGCTCATCTTTGATTCTCTACCTGTAGAAACACAGACGGGCAAGAATTTATGCCTATTTTATTTTACCGATTGACTCAACATCTAATACTCGACGGACGACATCATTTATCCCGTCTGGAAAGTCTTCTATGTATGATAACAAGAATGTATTCCTTGCTAGAGTTTTTGCATCACCTGCAACGTATCTTCCACCACTTGTTCCAATGGGGCAATCGGCACATACTCTTCGCGTGAATGCTCATTCACAACACCTGTCGAGAGCGTAAAAGCTTGAATAGCTGGACGGAAACCACTTGTATCACTTCCGATGAACGTTGGTTGCATCCGTAGTGGTGCGCCTCGTTGCGCTAATACTCGCTTATAGATTTGTACGAGGGCTTCATTCTCATCTATCTTATAACCGCCTGTATGCGTCTTGAATGTAACTTCCGCATGACCGCCGAATTGTTCTGCCGTTTGTACAAATGCATCGTGTATTGACTTCTTATAGCCATTAATGCGCTCTGCTGACTCGAAGCTGCGAAGTTCGCCGTCGAGTACGAGTTTGTCGGGGATAGCATTCCGTGCGCTACCACCGTGAATCCGTCCGATATGAATGCGCGTCTGGTCATTGGCGAGTGAGCCGAAGGGATAGCTAGTATGGCGAAAGATGTCTAGCACGTTGACGGTCTGTGAAAGGTCTTTGCCAGGATGCCCTGTGCGTCCCGTGAGGGTGACATCGAATGCTTCGTATGCCGCTCCCTGTGAGACAAGAACGCCAGCCTCGAATGCATTGTCGAAGACGATACCATGAGTCGCGGGCCATTGTGTGCTATCGAATACGCCAGCACCGCACATACCAGCCTCTTCCTGTACCGTGAAGACAATGAGCAGAGGAGGATGCGGCAGGTGTTGCTCAACAATGCGGCGTAGTATCTCCAGGATGATGACTATACCAGCGGCGTCGTCTGCTCCCAGATTCGTTGTGCCATCACTATATAATATTCCGTCTCGTAGCACTGGATGATGTCCGAGTCCAGGCGGAACACGATCCATATGGGCATTGAGCAGCAAGCGTTCCTTGCTTGTCCCATTCGTATCCAATGTACCAATAAGGTTGCCTGAAGCGTCTACAATAGTAGGTATACCGAGCATGGCGAGTTGTTGTGCCAGATAGTGCCGTACCTGCTCTTCTTGACCGGAGGTGCTGGAAATGCCAACAATTTCGATAAGTGTATCAGTGAGGCGTTGTAATGTATCATGAGAAGCTGCCATAATAAATCTCTCCCGTTCTATGGTGGTTACGTGTTTCCCTCATTGTAACAGATATATAGCCAACAGGAAGCAATGCAACGTATGGAGCATCATCAACAGATTGTTTCTTTGTTGCTGTTCAG
Organism: Ktedonobacteraceae bacterium; assembly: GCA_036788655.1. GTDB lineage: Bacteria > Chloroflexota > Ktedonobacteria > Ktedonobacterales > Ktedonobacteraceae > JBBQVS01. The sequence continues at coordinate 1,832 of DAIQNC010000370.1, read as the reverse complement.
ATATAATGTATTGCAATTCCCATCCGCGTGTGCCTATATCCTATCATGTTATTTCTCTTTTTTTGTGCGTTCGTATACAACTATGCTGTCTGAGGGCTAAGAGGTAGAGGAGAACTATGCGTCCATGTATAACGCTTCAATAGAATTTATGGGAATACCTGACCAGTTGTTTCATTGGATTCCAGATGAGATTGTCGTAATTGTGCGTCTACCGCGTATTCCCGTTGACGATACGCAGGAGATTATTGCGGAGCAGGTACGTATTCAACTCAATGATTTACTCACACAATATGGTGTGTTTTTAGAGGCATATGGAACGTATGGGCGTTGGCGCGAACCTGTGATGCCGCCGATACGTCGTCGTTCGTTTCTCTTCGGGCTACATAGAAAGCACCCGCTGCTCGCTATCTTCTTTCATACACGGAGTCTTGATCCGCAGATCGATGATCCGTTGACCGAGGCCCTTTCGCAGATACAGGGGAGTTTAGAGATGCTTGCCCAGGTGGGCTTGCAGGTACTCTCTGCGATGCCGAACTGGTTGACTCGTGCCGCGCCGATCTATTATACCGATGGGGGAACACCGTTACCACCACGTCCCGCACCACTGCTTGATGTATCTGCATCAGGCAATTCATTGATTGGTTGGCATACATCGCTGCTTGATCAGGGCTTTCCTCTCGATCCGAAGGGGGGTGAAGATGCACTGGTAGTAGTTCTTGATACCGCACTTTATCCTGACCGCATCCGTAATGCCGCGACTCGCCTGGAATTACGACGTAACGGATTGCTCCAACGCCTGGCAAATGACTTACGAAACGAGGATGGCTCATTCGTTATTGAGTATGATCGGTATCCACTCACGAACGATGTGCGAACTGGACGCGACTCCTACGGCGATGAGCGGTACTATCTCATGCCGGATCACGGCCTCTCAGTCGTCGGGCTTATCCGCGATATCGCACCACGTGCGCGTATTCGTCTGACTCGTGTTCTCGATGATTATGGCGGCGGCGATATCTATACGCTCTTTGCTGCCCTTACTGACCTGGAGCGAGAAATCGTTTCTGGTCCTCTTCGGCATCTCGTCATCAACTTGAGCTTGACGATTATGCCGGACATTCGACGCTTACCCTATATCTGGTTAAGTTCACGGCAGTGGCCTTCGACACAGTTGTACGGCGTTATGCGCGTTCTCAACCATATCGAAGAGGGGTTACGTTTGTTATTCGAGAGTTTATACGCTCATGGTGCGCTCGTCGTCGCGGCGGCTGGCAACGACTCAAGCGATACGACCGAGAGCGGAAGACCAGCACGCCCACCACGCGCTCCTGCCCGTTATGACACCACGCTCAGTGTCTCGTCTGTCACCGCACATTTTGCTCCTGCTCTCTATGCCAATGCCGCGAATATGCCGACCTCAAACAGTGGAGTCGCTGTCATTGGCGGCGATGGTCGTATCAGGCAAGATGAGCAGGATAATATGACTGATGCTATTGATATTCCAGATGCGGTACGCGCTCTCTACATCTCGCCGACGTTTCCAACGGGTGAACAGAACACATCGGGATGGGCTGATGTACATGGAACATCGTTCTCGACCGCGATAGTGAGTGGTCTTGCCGCGCATCTTATGGCACAAAACGCGACTGCCTCGAATGCTATGGTACGCCTGGTGGGTGGGCGTGAGCGGCGCAGTATCCCTTTGTTCGGTACACAGCCAGAGGTTCCGCGCTTACTGGCAAACGTGATTCGGATGCAACAGAAATTCGGGGTATAGGTAAGGAAGCGGGAATAAATGTCGTTGCCTTGACGCTTACTAATTATCAGGATAT
>DAIQNC010000369.1:0-4720 GCA_036788655.1 Ktedonobacteraceae bacterium | reverse complement strand
CCTGCAATATGCCTACGCACGTGCCAATAGCATTCAACGCCGCTTACAGGAATCTGGCTACGATATCTCTAACGTCGTCAGCCAGCAACCTGACCATTTAGAACAGAGCGAGTGGGAACTGATACGCCACATCGACTCCTACCCACGCAAACTGGAAGAGGCCAGCGAATCAAACACACCTTCGACACTCTCGAACTACGTCTACGAACTCGCCTCGCACTTCAGCGACTTCTACGAACACACACCACCCGTCGTGCGCGAAACCGATGAGCGCGTCAAAGCGTTCCGTGCCTCGCTGGTCAGTGCGACCGTGCAAACAATGGATAATGCATTGAGAGTGCTTGGCTTTATTCCGTTGGAACGAATATAACAAAAATTCTTCGTAGTATGGTGATTTATCACTTGCAACGAATATAACAAAAATTCTTCGTAGTATGTGATTTATCACTTGCGCCCTCGCAAAGAAAAGTTAGGCGCAAGTGATAAATCACCATACTACGAAGAATTACGAATAACTGCAACACGTGTCTGAGCCATTTTATCCGTTTCGAGATGACTCGATTTGACCATCTCTACTTCAAATCCCCATTGTCCGATGGCGCAACCGATGTCTAAAAAGGTGCTTGAACTGGTGATGCAATCAGCAATGGGACGACGCAAAACGTCCCAATCCATCGCAGTACGAGGTGTGCGAAGTCCAACACCTGATTGCTGCCAGGGCTGCACACCCACGAGATAGGCCGTTTCAAGCACTTGTTTATTCGCGTCAAACCACTTACGCATTTCGTCGTCATTCATAACTACATCCTCATCTCGTCCTAAAACCAATCAGAGGCAGGGATATAGGTCTGTCCAGTAGGAATACCGTCGAGCAGCAACAATCCATACTCGTGCGTCCGGGTGTAAGCAATAGCATCGTGCATGAGAGCAGTTGCCACACCTTACATACGTGCTTCAGCACAAGTATAGACACCTCCAACACAGCCGGTAGCTATTCGTGACACCCCCACACATAATTGACGCTCATATATTCTGTAGCCACCAAGTTGCTCACCATTGCGATATGCACTACGTACCTGCTCCTGCCAATAATCGGGGAACGTCGTGATTTTCTGTAACAGGCGGGTTGCGGTATCTTCTGGTAATGGTTCTGGCGAAAAAGACTGAGCTATCTCAACATATCCTGCGATATGCTCTGTAAGTTCATCTACAGAGTGTGGAGGGCGAATGATGTAAGATGGCTCAATCATAAGTTCTCGCTTTCCGTTTTTCTCGATGTTAGACTGGCATTGTATTCTATCACTAAACGTTTAAGCTTCTGCTCATGAGATGCGTACTACTTACACAACAAAAATATGATACGATGAAGTTGGAGTATCTCACATCAAATAAGCATAGTACAAAAACTTAGAGAGGTAACACCGTGAAACTTAGTTTTGGTATCAAAACCGCTCCCCAGAATACAACCTACGATGACATGCTTCGTGTCTGGCAAGAGGCTGACTCCATTGCCAGCATCGAACATGCATGGCTCTTCGACCATTTCACGTCGCTCGGCAATGACCCTACTGGCCCGTGTCTCGAAGGCTGGACGCTGCTTGCCGCCTATGCCGCACTTACAAAACGGCTTCGCATCGGCTTGATGGTAACGGGCAATACGTACCGCAATCCTGCCTTGCTGACAAATATGGCTATCACCGTCGATATTATCTCGAATGGGCGACTGGACTTTGGTATCGGTGCAGGTTGGAACGAGTTAGAGCATACTATGTACGACATTCCGCTCTATGCTCCTGGTGAACGCATCCGGCGCATGGGTGAGGCGTGTGAGGTATACAAACTGCTCTGCACCGAAGATCGCGCAAACTTCGATGGCAAATATTACCATCTCAAGGATGCAATGTCCAATCCGAAGCCGATACAGAAGCCCTATCCGCCTATCGTCATCGGTGGAAGCGGTGAGCAATTGACGCTTCGCATGGTCGCACGTTACGCAAACGTATGGAACTTTGTTGGCGGCTCTGTAGACACGTTCAAACACAAAAACGAGGTACTCGATGGACATTGTGCCGCTATCGGACGCGACCCTAAAACTATAGCTCGCTCCATACAGACACGTGTGAACTACGACAATATGGCGGAAACCCGTGATAGCATCAAGCCTTATATCGAAGCAGGTGCAACGCACATCATCTTGAATCTATTACATCCTTACCCACAAAACATTGTTCACAGGCTGGACGAAGAAATCGTCGCCCCGTTAAATGCTGCTTATCAAGGAGCCTGACAAGTGGCTACCCGGTTTCCTAATGAAATGCATACTATCGAGGACTTTCAAGCATTCCATCACTGGCTCGATGAACGCAACCAATTCAGCACCGACCTCCCGCTTAACATGATGTTGTTAAGCGGAGAGGTCGGCGAATTGGCGCAAGTCATCAAGAAAGTCCATTTCATGATGTTGAGAAACGATGGAGAGTCGGTCACACTCGAAGATGCGCTTGCTGCATATAGAGAAAGCATCGGTGAGGAGCTAGCCGATTGCCTCGCCTACATCTTCAAAATCGCCAACTATACAGGCGTCGATTTGCAGAAGGCGTACCTGGAGAAGATGGAGCGGAACCTTGATAGAACATGGAAACACCCCTCGTAGGGGCGTTATTCTATAACGCCCTCGCGCCCAACCACAACATATCGTCGGGTTACGCAAGGGCGTTAGGTTGACAAGGGCGTTATAGAATAACGCCCCTACGAATTCTTAATAGTCGTACTCATCGACTACAATGTTACCTTGTTGATCGTAGAAGTCAGCATCGTCTACCGCTTTTTCGAGGGCGTTGTAGCCCTCCAAACGCCCTCTGTACCACTGTTTGAGACCTTCGAGGTCGCAGAGTGGTCGCACATCGGGATCGTCGTAGGACATCTCTACGAGGAGCGATTGAAATGTATCAACCAATGTTCGTGGAGAAGCTGCTGTGATCGTGAAATTGCAATGATCGAATGGCTGTGTTCTCGTCAGAATGCGCGTCTTATCCGCCGGGATTGTGCCATCAGAAGAAAAGAGATGGTAGTTGGCTTCGAGCATAGCGGCAGCATTCGCTTCGCCTGAAAAGAGCGATTTTGCCGCGTCACGCTCACCGCCAACATGGTCGCCGTGTTTGCCTACAAGGACATTGTTGTACTGCACGACGATATCAACATCTGGATTGATGCCATGCGAACGCAGGTGTGACAGAGGAAGCAATGTTGCCTGTGGAGAATCAACTGCCCCTACCGCGATTGCCCACCCCTTCAAATCCTCGACGGTCTGAATAGGACTATCTGACGGTACGACGATGACAGAGGTGAGGTCTCTATCAGAATCGCGCATGGCAATTGCTTCCACCTGCACACCTTTTGCCTGTGCAAGCCGACGCGCACGTACCCACGCAAGGGGCGAATTCCACGCCACGTGAATATGTCCAGCCAGGAGAGCCTCTACCTGTCGCTCGTAGTTGGAATAGAGGATATAATCCATTGCCAACCCTTGACGGGCGAAATAGGATTTGAAGCCTTCCCAGATGGTCACTACTTTGGGGTCATAGGCAACAGCACCCAGTAAAAGAACGTTCTCTTTATCCACACTATCCGCCATATCCTTCATTCCTTCTATTCTCTACTATGCGAACAGAGGCATTCCACATACCGCTTTACCGATGAAATCGTACAGTGCATCAGCAGTTGGGGCCATGACGGTTGAGGCACGAGCATCACGGAAGATACGCTCAACGCCAACTTCTTTACGGAATGCAGAGCCACCACATACACGCATTGCCAAATCCGTTACCTCGGTTGCCGCTTCGCCCGCAGCTGCTTTAATCTCCAGCACACGTAGCATGGCGTCCTCTCGTCCACTCTCAAGAGCCGAGATGGTATCGAGGAGCAGCATCCGCACCATGTCTGTTTTTAGCTGCATACGCGCAATAGATGCACGAGTTACGGGTGAATCGGCCAGCGTTTGGCCTAGATGCTCAAACTTTGTTGTCGATACATGTGCAGCCGCTTTACTTGTTGCCGTCTCCATAATACCAACGCTCAGTGCAGCATTCATGAGTTGGAAATAGGGTAGCACAACACCCATCATGATATCGAAGCCTTTGCCATCCTCTCCAAGCAAGGCATCCTTTGAAACCAGAACGCCGTCCGCAGAAACTGGACTGGAAGCATTTCCACGCAGCCCAAGTCCATCGAATGGAGCAGTAACCTTCAGACCGGGTGCGTTAGACGGAACAAGCCAGATAGAACTCATCCCCTCGGCCTCTACCGGACGGCTCGACCAGACATAACTCTGAGCATGTCCAGCAGCAGTAATCCAACTCTTCTTTGCATCAAGCCGTATCTTATCACCGTCTATTGTCGCCGTACTCATAGGCGCCCAGAATTGGCTACGTGAACCATATTCGGAAAATGCCAGCGTACTCAGGTGCTTACCAGCAGCAATGGCCTCCCTTACATCTTTCGGGCCATATGCTTCGATGACAGCAGTGGCGGAATAGTGCATACACACGATCATCGCCGTTGAGGAACAATACTTGCCGATTTGTTCAACAACGAGCGTTGCAGCACGATGTCCCTCTCCAAGTCCACCTACCTTTTTCGCACTGATGAGGCCAAGCAAACCAGCTTTGCCAAGAGCGTCAATTCCTGCCTGTGGAAATGTCCCGTTACGATCAACTTCAGG
>DAIQNC010000368.1:0-4721 GCA_036788655.1 Ktedonobacteraceae bacterium | reverse complement strand
TTGAGTTACACATCAAAGATTTCGCCATCATCGACAGATTACACCTGCACCTGAACCGCGCCTTCAATGTCTTTACAGGCGAAACAGGTGCAGGGAAATCCATTATCATCGACGCCGTAAATGCCCTGCTCGGTGGCAGAATCGGTGCGGAGTTTGTACGTGCCGGAGCTGAACGCGCCACCGTCGAAGGCGTCTTCTCGCTCGAACCGCTTACGCCTCTCCATCGTCCATCCTACAACGGGTTCAATGGCAATGGGAATCACGGCGGTCAGGTACGCGAGGGTGCTACGCTGTTCGATACACTCGAACCAGAGGATGCGGATAATTACCGTCCTGATACGGAGAGTGCCGATGCACGTGTCGCCCTTGACTCACTATTAAAGGAATACGATATCGAACCCGAAGATAGTCAACTCATCCTCTCACGCGATATTCACCGCTCCGGGCGCACTGTCGCACGTATCAACGGACGCGCATTGTCCATACAGATTGTCCAGCAGGTCGCTAGCTGGCTCGTCGATATTCATGGACAGAGCGAACATTTGAGTCTACTACGCACTGAGCAGCACGTGAATTTTCTCGACCGCTACGCCGAAACGCTTGCTTTGCGTGAACAACTCGCCGATAATGTGACCGAGTGGCGCAATGCACGTAAAACGCTTCAATCGCTCCAGGCCAACGAACGTGAGCAGATGCGTCGTGCCGAATTTCTGCGCTTCGAGATTGAAGAAATCGAGAAGGCCGACCTGCACGTCGGTGAGCTAGAAGAGCTTGAGGCCGAGCGCAAAGTCCTCAACAACGCCGAACGTTTGCGCGAACTCTGCGCCCTCATCTATGGCTCCATCAAAGGCTCCGACATCGGTAGCGACGACTTCAAGCCCGCCCTCGATCAGCTGCGCGTTGCTCAACGCAGCATCAGCGAACTGGCACGCCTCGACGAGAGCATGTCAGAGCAGGTCGAGAGCCTCGACGAAGCCGTGTATCAACTCGAAGATGTCGCGGCAACCATTAGCAGCTATGAAGCGGATATCGAGGATAATCCACGCCGCCTTGAGGAAATCGAGGAACGCCTTGACCTCATCTCAAAATTGCGACGTAAATACGGCTTCACCATCGAAGAAATTCTCAAACATGCCGAAGTGGATCAGGCCGAACTCGACACCATCACTAACCGCGACGAGATTATCGCTCGTCTACAACAGCAGGATGGAGAGTTCCGTAGCAAGATTGGTGTCCTGGCTCAGGAACTTTCGGCGCGACGTGCGAATGCTGCGGTCACACTCTCATCGGCAATGGAAGCACAACTGGACGATCTTAACATGCGTCGCGCCCGTTTCATGGTCGAACTCACACAAGCTCCCGATGAGGAAGGAGTGCCAGCAAGCATCAACGGCGAACCAGAACAGTGCTACGCCTGTGACGCCACAGGCATCGACCACGTGCAGTTCCTCATCGCACCGAACCCCGGTGAGCCATTCAAGCCCTTAACACGTATCGCATCCGGTGGCGAAACATCGCGCCTCATGCTCGCACTCAAAACTATTCTCGCAGGAGCCGATGCCACGCCAACGCTCATCTTTGACGAAATCGACTCCGGCATCAGTGGCAGAAGTGGTCAAGTTGTCGGTGAGAAACTCTGGCAACTCACGCGCAACCATCAGGTAATTTGCGTCACCCACCTGCCCCAAATCGCCGCCTTCGCCGACACCCACTACAACGTCAACAAGCAAATCCTGAATGACCGCACCATGACCATCGTCAACGAACTACACACCGACCAGCGCATCCGCGAAATTGCCCACATCATGGGTGGTAGCGTCTCCGATGTAGCCATCAAGAACGCAGAAGAGATGCTAGCCAGGTCATATCTCTGGAAAGAAACACACCAATAATAGAAAGTCTTTCTATGTCCACAATCGCTATCATCGGCGCGGGCGTTAGTGGCCTCGCCGCCGCACATACATTACAAGACGCAGGATATACTGTCACTCTCTTTGAAAAAAGTCGTGGTGTTGGTGGCCGAGCTGCCACACGCAAACGCGACGGTTTCATTTACGATCATGGCGCACAATATATTAAAGGTGGAAGCTCACTCAGCGACGAATGGATTACAAAACGCTTCGCCACGCCCGACCTGCTCTCCATCGAAAAACCCGTCTGGACGTTCGATGCCGCCGGACATATCCAGGAAGGTGACGCGAAACAAAATGCCGAGCCACGCTGGACATACCGTAACGGTCTCACCACCTTCTCAAAACGCATGGCAGAGGGACTCGATATCCACCTCGAAACACGCATCGGGCGTATTCAACAAGCCCCTGATGGATGGCTACTTTTCGATACGAATAGTCAGAACGTTGGTCTCTTCAACCAGTTGCTCATCACTATTCCTGCACCACAGGCCATCGCGCTATTACAGACCAGTCAGCTTGACGATCATCTCGCACAGATGCTCTCGGCGCAACTAAGTGAGACACACTACAATCCACTCATATCCGTCATGCTCGGCTATCGACATTCCCCACAGGAACGCCCATACTACGCCCTCGTCAACACCGATAAAGGCCATCCCATCTCATGGCTCGCATGGGAACACGAAAAGTCGCCCGAACGTGTGCCAGAAGGAACAGGTCTACTCATCGCACAGATGGCCCCACAATACAGCAAAGAGCATCGAGACACACCGCAGAACATCCTCTTTCAGGATGTCCAGCAACTCGTCTCTCAACTGTTACACGAATCGCTCCCCGAACCCATCTTTACTGATATACAATACTGGAAGTACGCGCTCCCATCCAGCAAAGCGAACGCAGAACAACTCAATGCCATCGCATCGCCTCACGGCCTTTTCTTTTGTGGCGATGCCTTCGTTGGTGGACGTGTGCATCTCGCTTTGGAAGATGGGATACAAGTTGCGCAACACATCGTCGGTAAATGAGTTGAACATGAGTGGATGGGTTACCAGGGTGTGATGAATCAGACCCCTACACTGTGGTGGCAAGTAGCTCAGGCGATAGGAAGCAATCCACCACAGTGTAGGGGTCTGATTCATCACACCCTGGTAGCCGCGTCACACGTGTCCACATAATTTATCAATGTTCATCACTACACTTTGGAGAATATACATTATGTTTCCTTCACTACCTGCACCCATAAACGACGAACTGGCACAACTTGCTCAACGTTATGGACAGCCCATCGTGCAAACCGTCAATCTCGGAGCCAACACCTTCTTCGATCCCTTGAACAAATCAGACCGTTATGGTGAGGTCTGCATGGTGATTCGCCGCAAAAATGGTCGCTTGCTCACAGCCATCAAAACGTTTTATCCACGCGGAGCCTATCGTCTGCTGACGGGTGGCATCAATTACGGCGAACCTGTCCTCGACGCACTTCTACGCGAGACGCACGAGGAGACAGGATTAGAGGTCGAGGTCAAAAGATTCCTTGCCGCAGTCGCCTATCAACTCAACAGCAACGAGCCACCAAATTTTTACACCTTCGCCTTCTTGCTCGATGAGGTAGGTGGTACATTTGGCGTTCTCGACAAGGACGAGCGCGTCGAGAGTTTCCGTGAAATCGAGCCATCAGAACTACCTGCGGTAGCCAATTTCCTTTCTCATCTCGGACATCAGCAAAGCGAGGAAATCAACGGCGACCTGAATGACTGGGGACGATTTCGCGCTGTGATTCATCGTCTTGTGTGGAAAGCTCTTTCACAGCAGAACGACGATTAAAGAGCAGCATTCCGAACAAAACAAGCAGAGGCGGCACAATTGTGAGCCCAACTCTTGTTGCCAGCCAATCACCACCGGGAGCTAGCGATACCAGGAAATAGCCATCGAGATAGCTGCTCACTGCCGATGCTGAGAACGCCAGTGCGAAGGCCACGAAGAGGCGATTGGTACGTCCACTACCAAGCAGGACAACGGCAAGCCCCACAATCCACAGCACATACCACGCATAAAACCAGGGCGTCACTATCAGAATCGCTGCTAGAGTAAACAAGGTCGCCAGTATCATATTCTGTACTGTCGGTCTACGCCAGAGGAGTATAGCTCCCACGAGCATTGCAATAAGTAACGTTACGGAATTGATGGTATTCCAGATGGGATGTTGGCTCAATGCATACCCAACGTAGTAGGCCAACGGGCTACGTCGTGGTAGCCCATGCAACTTCACCCACTCGATAAAGACACGCAATATCGAGTTCTCGGCAAATGTTGACGAAGGGGGCGACATGAAACTTTTCATAATAGCCGATACGCTATGCCCTATCCAGAAAGGCCCGTAGAAAAGCAATATCATCAAGCCGCTCACCAGACCTGCAAGGACGACATTCACCACCGCCCGTTTCCAACGCTGTATGAGTGATACGTATGGTTTTGCTTGCAGCAGCGATTGACGCACCAACAACCACCCGAAAAAGAGCAGCAATGGTACACTTGTGAATTTGATAAGTACCGCACAGGACATCAGCAACACAGGCACAAGGTAGCCTCGTAGCATTATGAGCCGTGTAGTTCGCAGGGCAAACCAGATTCCTGATAGCATGAATGCTACCATCAACGCATCATTATGTGACCCCAGACAACTTTCTATGAGGGCGAGCGGATTATACCCGTAAAGCAATGCTCCTAATGTTACAGTACGCCGCGAACGTCCCATCATCCTCAAAATGCCTATTACCAGTAACGTGTTCACTACATGCGCCACCAATC
>DAIQNC010000367.1:0-4728 GCA_036788655.1 Ktedonobacteraceae bacterium | reverse complement strand
ACAGCAGTGCAGCGAGTCGTCGGCAATGTCGAGCGTGTTATTGTGGGCAAAGCTGACTCGGTTGCTTTTAGCCTCATTGCCGTTATTTGTCGAGGGCATATCCTTATCGAAGATGTGCCGGGTGTCGGGAAAACAGTGCTTACGAAAGCAATTGCCCGTTCAATCGGATGCACCTTCAAGCGTATTCAGTTTACGCCAGACTTGCTGCCAACCGATGTGACAGGCGTTTCGATTTATAATCAGAAGACGGGCAATTTCGAGTTTCGTCCTGGGCCAATTATGGCTCAGATCGTGCTTGCCGACGAAATCAACCGCGCAACTCCTAAAACGCAATCGGCCTTGCTTGAGGCGATGGAAGAAGGTCAGGTGACGGTTGATGGCAATACATATCATTTACCAGAGCCGTTTATGGTCATGGCGACACAAAATCCCATTGAGTATGAGGGAACATTTCCACTGCCAGAGGCGCAACTTGATCGTTTCATGATGAATATTAGCCTCGGCTATCCAAAGGCATCCGACGAAATCAATATCCTCGATAGCCACCAGCACCGTCATCCTCTGGAAGACCTGACTCAGATTATGAAGGCTGACGAATTGGTGCAAATTCAGCAACAGGTACGTGATATCCATGTAGACCCGTCGATTCGTGAATATATTGTCTCGATAGCCAACGCCACACGCAATCATCAGAATATTTATCTCGGTGTCAGCCCGCGAGGGTCGCTTGCGTTGTTTCGTACTGCACAGGCACTGGCAGCCATGCGCGGACGTGGCTATGTTATCCCTGATGATACCAAGTTACTGGCTAAACCGACGTTGGCGCACCGCATCATTGTGACACCTGCGGCACGTGTCCGTGCTATTACGTCAACAATGATACTCGATGAAATTTTGCAAAGCGTTCCCGTGCCGAATGCATGGGTTGGTGGCGGAAAAGGACGCTAGTCTATGCGACCCTGGCAAATTATTCTGCTCATTATCGTGCTTACCTTTTTAGCTATTAGTAGTGGCTGGAAAGTTCTCTATGTCTTGACCTATGTTGTGCTGATCATGTTCGTTCTCTCATGGTTATGGGCGCGATATAGTCTCCGCAAGATGGTGTTTCGACGTGCGGTGACGAGTGGACGTGTGCAAGTCGGCGAGGTGTTTGATGAGCGGTTAATGCTCGATAACCTGAGCGTGTTGCCGAAGCTCTGGGTACAGGTTGCCGACGGTTCGACACTGCCGGGACACCGTGCTGGCTACGTTGCCAGCATGGGAGGACGTAAACGTGCCATCTGGCGAGCGAAGAGTATGTGCAGACAACGCGGACGCTTCCAGCTTGGCCCCGTCACGGCGACAAGTGGTGACCCATTTGGCCTGTTTCGCCGCCGTATCACCTTGACAGGTTCACGTGAGTTAATGGTGTTGCCGCGTGTGTTCCCTATCAGTTCGTTCGCGCTTTTTACAGGCGGCTTGCCAGGGCGCGGTAAAAGTTCTATGCGTGCCCTCCAGACAACGACGAATGCGACGACGATACGAGAGTATGTGAATGGCGACGCACTCAGTCGTATTCACTGGCGTTCCAGCGCACACTTCAGCAAACTCATGGTCAAAGAGTTTGATCTCGATCCGGCAGTCGATGCGTGGTTATTTCTTGACCTGAATGAACGTGTACAGAATGGGAAAGGTGAACATTCTACAGAGGAGTATGGTGTTACCATCGCGGCGACTGTTGCCAATTACCTGTTACGCCATGACCTTTCTGTAGGAATGATTGTCAACGGACAACGCCGTGAACTGCTCTCACTGGATCGAGGCGACAGGCAGATTGAGCGCGTACTGGAGACCCTCGCGGTTGTCAAAGCTGGCCCTGGCCCCGATTTGAAAGAGGCACTTGCCATTGATGCGCTTCATCTGGGACGTAATACCGTTGCTATCGTCATCACGCCTTCAACCTCTCGTGATTGGCATGAGGGACTACGCCATCTGCAACGTCGAGGTGTGCAGGTTGCGGTCATTGGATTGGATGGAGCATCATTCGAGAAGAAGCCCCCCGATGAGGATACACTTGCATTGCTAGAAGGGGCAGGTATCCCTGTTGTACGTGTAAAGAACGGTGATTCGCTCGTTCAAGTTCTGGAGACTGGCCCTAATACTCGGTTCGCACAGCGGAGGTGAGCATCATGCGCGATGCAGCGATAGATCGCTTGTCGAAGGTACTTTCCGACAGGCCAACAGATGAGGAGAGGCCGAGAGGTTTACGCCCACAAAAACCAGTAGAGATACACTTTGGCCTGGCTGAAGGATGGTTTTCGCTGGTCCTCCTGGCTATTGTGGTCTATAGCACTATCTGGTGTGTACAGCTTGCTGGCTGGGTCGATCATTTGAGTATTCTCTCAGTGACAACAGGCATTGGACTTGCCATTGGTGTTGTTACCGCGAAGCAACACAAAATATCTCTGCTCTGGACACACGTTGGTGTCGTGTGCTTCGGGTTGCTTCTGGCTATCTGGCAGACTGCAGGAGCTTATTATAATGGGAGCGTTCCTGCGCTGTTTGTGGCGATACAACACTGGCTCGCTCTGGTCGCTTCAGGCGGTAGTGCTGAGGATGACTCACTGTTTCTGCTCTTTATTATCGCGCTTGGCTATTTGCTTGCTTATGCAAGTGCGTGGTTGCTCTATCGCGCTCGCAATCCCTGGTTGCTGATTATAGCGAATGCAGTAGTGTTGCTTATCAATTTGAGCAATGTCGATGCTGGTTTCATTATCTTTCTTGTCGTATTCCTCATCGCATCGTTGCTGCTACTCCTGCGCTTTAACCTCTATGAATCAGTCAAGCGATGGCGCAGACAGGGACTCCGCTATCCCGATGATATTGGATGGGATATTATGCAAGCCGGGGCAATTATCTCTGTCAGCATTCTCGTTCTTTCGTGGATTCTACCGGGAACATATGTCAATGATACTGCGGCACAAATCTGGAATATTAGTAGTAATCCGTGGGTGCAAGCGCAGGGGATATGGGATCGCATGGTGTCGCTCAGTAGTGGCGCGAATGCACCGAATCATGGAAATTTCAGGGATTCGCTTGCTCTGGGCGGTAATCCTAACCTCAATCATGATATCGTAATGGAGGTGAGTACATCGGATGCTTCCACCTATTATGAGACGTTGAGCTATGAAAGCTATGATAGCTCGAATAGTTCGTGGTCTGACGGGCCGACCCAAAAACTGACGTGGAAACCGGGAGACACCTATCCGACCACAACGCAGATGTTGAATGCGGTACGTCAGGATATCACCATTGTCAATCCACCTGGAGAGCAGCATCCTTATCTTCTCGGTGCGCCCAGTATCGCTGCCGCAAGTGTACCCGCAGGTGTTGAGCAGGACAAGAAAATAGGTGAGGTGATTGATTGGCTTGATCAGAATGCACTGGGTCCGGGAACACATTATGTCGTTGTTTCCTATGTTTCTGCTGCTGATGTAAAGACACTTCAATCGGTGCCGTTGCCAAAGAATGCACCCACGTTCCCCTCTGACTACGATGGCCCAACACCGCCGACGGTCTTTGACCAATCTATCGTAAATACCTACCTGCAACTTCCCGACAATCTTGATCCACGTATTGCGCAATTAGCCAGACAACAAACCGCAGCATACTCGACCATGTACGATAAGGTTGTTGCTCTGGAAAGCTACTTGCGTAACAACGAGACGTACAATACCAATATCAGCCTTCCACCAGGAGAGGAGGGTGTTTCCTGGTTCCTCTTCCGCAGTCATCAAGGATTCTGTAACTACTTTGCCACTGCGATGACTGTAATGGCTCGTTCGCTTGGCATTCCTGCACGAGTCGTCGCGGGCTATACAAATGGAACGCTAGACCCGAAGACGCATCAACATATCATTCGTGGGACAGACGCCCATGCATGGGTGCAGGTGTACTTCGCAGGATATGGCTGGATCAATTTCGAGCCGTCGGCGAGCTTCAACACATTTAGTCGTCCATTACCAAGTACCACAGGTAATACAGGAATCAATGGCACGACCAGTAGTAGCAACGCAGGTTCACTTATCACTCCATCTGGAAGGGGCCGTACTCAGGCAGGGAGTGAAGGTAGTCAAACAAGTGGTAGTCAATCATCATTGACACCTGCACAGGAGCAAGCTCAGGTACGTCAGAAGATAGGCATTACGACAGGAAGTATCATCCTGCTTCTGCTCTTTGGCGTCCTGCTCTTTATGCTCTGGTGGCGACGCCTCTTCCGCAGGTACAGCCTCTCGATGCAACTCTATGGACGTATCTGTATGTTAGCAAGTTGGGCTGGTATCCAGCTACAACCTTCGCAAACACCATATGAATATATACGCGGCATTCCCATTTCTGATACTCAGGATAGTCTTGTGTTGGAGAAACTGGGTGACATCTATGTGCGCGACATCTGGGCAGACCCCGAAAGTGCCGAGCATCCGCGCCATTCCGGTGAGATTTCTGAACTGCCTTCTCTCTGGCGGCAGCTACAGCCTCATCTCTTCCTGTATGTGCTACGGCATCCCTCGTTTTTACGAGTCATTCCGCAGCATATCAGTTCTTCCTTTGGGAAGATGCGTCAGAGGAGGCGCGAGCGAAAATTGATGCGCGAAGAGTTCTAGTTCAACAGAAGTCGCATGGGCAGGCACAAGGCACTGCCCCTACGATACCCGTTCTACACCCCATGTCCCTCGTATAGCGTAGGGG
>DAIQNC010000366.1:0-4743 GCA_036788655.1 Ktedonobacteraceae bacterium | reverse complement strand
GTAATGCAGGAGCGTATAAGACGGTATTTCCTTCTGCGTCATCCCAGATATGCCAGTCATAGTGAAAAAAGAGGCGCACTTCACGTGGATGATTCGCCTGATTCGTGACAGTGACATGTCTCACAAAGAGAGTACGGGTAAAATCGACGCCATCGTTGAAAACGAGTTGTAGCTGCAAACCAGAGTGATTCAGCGTCACGTTACTTAGAAGTGTTTCGTCGTCGTACACCATCGTGCGTTGCCATTCTGGTGCGTCGAGCCAGGCAAATTGTCCATCAACCCACACACCTGTATGTGAGATATCGCCTCGTGTGTGCAGTTCCTCGCCCACATAGGGCCAATAAATATCGCGCAGATTATAGCTCTTATCGAAGTTTACTAATAGCTTGCCATTTCCAAGCGGCAGGTCTCTTGGCATATGTCTTTATTCTCCCTTGAATTTGTTATGGCTTGTGTCGGATTGATTATAGCACGAACGCTGCACGGATGCTTTACGGATGGGTATATTTCACTCTCTCTTTTCCTTTTTTAACCTGAAACAAGCGTGGCAGAGAGGAACTCACTTTCATTTTTTCCTTGCATAGGTGTGTTACGCTATCTTGTGAGAGATATAATGAAGGGTTTTCGATGAAATACAGTTTGCTTACGCGGCTCCGCAGAAATGGAGCCTTTTATCTGATAAGCACTTTCTTGCTGTTGATAGGCATTCCAGTCTATCAGGCACTTGTGCTGGTTCCACGTGGCTATGGGAATGCGCTTGCTTCCACCAACCTGAATCACATCGCCTTTTACCTTGCCTGGCTAGGAACCCATACGGCATCGTTTCTCATCTATCGTATCCTACTACTCATTGCATTTGTCCTGTTGCTAAGTATGCCGTTCTCGCTCTTCCGCATCATTGTGGCTCAGGAGCTAGTGGCACAACAGGAAGAGGCTGAACTTGCTGACCAGAATGAAGGCGAGGGCGCAGATGAGGAGCAAGATACTACTGATTATGAAGAGGATGCAGAACGTCCCGAAGAAGAGAACAGAGAGAACGAAACGGACGATGTTGATGAAGATGAGGATACACACGATGAAGAGGATGGCGTAGACGAGGAAGGTGAGTCTATAGAGGTTGCCAGTGATGGGATGCCAGCGTATCCCTGGCGCGGCAAAGGTTTTGCCATCATCGCGGCATGGAGTGGCATCTGTGGCATTGTCGCTTATGTACTCGGTACGCTTGCCAGCACACTGTTCCTGCTGATTGTCGGCCATTCAGCAACAATGCAAACGACGGTTTCAGCAACCATTACCGTCCTTTTAAGTATCTTCTCAATCACGACAAACACGGCTGGCATCGGCCTCCTCGCCCTTTCCGCACTTTTCTATGGTGCTGTCATCGCACGACGAGGAACTCGACTTTGGCCCGGCGAGTGGGTTGGCTTTGGATACCTTGCCCTCGCGGTGTCCGCATTGCTTAGTGGGAGCGCGGTTTCTGTCGCCAGCGCACCGACATCGGGGCAAACTGCGTTAACCTCGCCAGCCATCGTGTTGTTCGCGCTCTGGATAGGATGGCTCGGCCTTATGCTTGTGCGTTTGCGCCCTGAACCGTGACCATACATTGCTACGTACTAAACGTTTAGCCAACTACCAACTACCAACTAGTGCTCCACCACTTTTGTCTTCTTCATCATGAGGTAAGCGGATTGCCAGCAATTGATGGATTCACGGAATTGGCCTGTACGTTCCAGAACCTCGCCCCAACGTCCATAGAGTTCTGCAAGAGCAACGTATGATTGTGTATCTTTGAGACACTCCTCAGCCTCCTGGAACAGTTCTATGGCTCTTGCATAAGCAGTTTCGGGCGATGCTTCATGCGTTTCCTCAGCCATCGCCAGTACCACTTTCGCTATGCTGATATAGACACTGCCAGCCATATTTTTATCATCTACTTGTCGGGCATAGGCTAATGCCTTGTTGATATACATCGTTACCTCTTCGAGCCGCTTCTGCTGAAGACGAAGTTCTGCAAGTCCTGTATAGTTCAGCATAATCATGACGGGACGATCACGCTCTTCTGCCAATCGCAACGATTGTGCATAGTAATCGTCTGCAACCTCAACATCCGTCAATTGAGCTGAGATAGAAGCGAGCAGATTGTACATACGTATCTGTAAAAGTTCATCTCGCTCATCAAGATATATACGAAGAGCTTCCCTTCCCGCTTCATAGGCTCCGATAAAATCCCCCAAACTTTGCCTTGTAGCGCACAGGCCATAGTAGATATTGGCAAGCTCACTCTCCTCATTATAATGTTCTGAAAGGCGAAGTGCCTCTTCATAATGATGAAGGGCAAGTGAGCAGAGACCTTTCATCAAATAGGTCATAGCAAGAAAGGCGTGAGCACGGATACGAACGAGAGGAAGGAAAATGCGGCGATCATGCAGCATTTTGAGGCAGAGCGCGAAGTGTACTCGTGCATCATCGTAGTGGGCGAGCATTGCTGCAACTTGTCCCAGACGCAAAAGATACATGATGAGCCGTTCACGGTCTGGTAGCGGCTCTTGAGTCGGGTCTTCTTTATAGGCCTCCTGAAGTAAAGGCGATAAAGCTTCTCTTGCATCATCCCAACGACGATTGAGAATAAAACACCAGCCACGTAAGTAAGCGACATCATAGGATGCCTCTTCCTCCTGTGGCTGAGTTTTTTGAAGAATAGCGAGCGCATCCTGACTACGCCCCTCTTCTAAGAATAAGCGGACTTTAAAGAGTGATTCACTTGTAAGTGTTGGCATAATGGGCGCATCCCCTCTCCATGCATTTTGCGCCAATTATAGCACATCTTTAGAAAGAAACATAGCCCTTTCGGGTCATCTTTGAAACAAATCTTTTACAAAAGGTGAAGGATGTGATAACAAAATATGCAGGATGTAGTAAAATAGAACGGAAACCTTATATCTCCACCACCGCGCCCACAAAGTGGTAGAGTGATTCCCGTTGCATACAGTATAACGTACAACTCATGCTTACACAAGAACTATAGGAGTTTTTTCTACCCTCACTTGCTTGCGAGTGAGGAAAAGGCGTGATACACTGCACGAGAAATGTTGTGCTATTTTAGGAAGAAAGAATAGAAAAGCCGTGAACGACGAACCTGAAATCAATCGTAGAAGAAATGTAGTGACGGGAACGAGTCGTATTGAGGATCGATATGCAGGACGCCGTATTGTGACTATTGGAGGGGGAACTGGAACCTTTTCGATGCTCTCCCACTTAAAAAAGTATCCGGTAACAATTAGTGCAGTGGTTACGATGTCCGACAGTGGCGGAAGTTCGCGCAGACTTATGGATGAGTATCGGCGTCAGTTGCCTCTAGGAGATTTACGTAATTCCCTCGTTGCGTTAGCAAGGAATGGGGCATTATGGCGTGAAGTATTTATGCATCGTTTCGAGCAGGCAGAGGACATCGATGGACAGAATTACAAAAGTGGTGTTGGTGGACACAGCCTGGGAAATTTGATTATTAAGGGCTTGCAAGACATCAACAACGGAGATTTGCTCCTTGCCATTGAGGACGCTCAAGAACTGCTGAGTACCGCAGGAAACGTGATACCTGTTACGCTCACACAGACGACTATTTGCGCGGAACTCGATGATGGTTCGACTATTTGCGGCGAAACGGATATCGACACACGGGGAAAAGGTCATCCAGGCTCTCTCTCGCCCATCAAGCATCTACGATTGGAGCCGGAGGATGCCGTTGCATGCGCTCAGGCAATACGGGCCGTGCGACGTGCCGACACCATTGTCATCGGGCCGGGGGATTTATATACCAGCCTCCTACCAAATCTGCTCGTCAAAGATTTCGCAAAAGCAGTACGTGAGTCGGACGCCGAAAAGGTGTACGTCTGCAATTTGATGACGAAACATGGGGAAACAGATAATTATAAAGCCTCTGATTTCGTGAGTGCTATTCATCGCTATCTTGGTGGCAGTGTTGATCGCGTCATCGTCAATGATGGCCCATTTTCACCGGATGTACTTGCTATTTATGCTGCTGACGAGAGCGAACCAGTATACGTCGATCATGCACAACTGGCACGTATGGTTCCATATGTTTCCACAGCTCATATCAACCTTGATGATGACCGCCTGGCGCGTCACGATCCTGAACGTCTGGTTCGCGCTCTCCTGACGTATGATGCTTAACGTAAAGGCGGTGACAGAACATTGCTAGCTCTGTCACCGCCTTCGTTAATGAAGACCTTTTGCGATACTCTCGAACTCCTCACGTGGGAAGGCTCGCATCGTTTGCGTTCGCATACTCCCCTGTGCTATCGTACCGAGAATTAAACGGGCAGCCGTCTGGTCATCAGGAGCTTCGGTAATCACGATGTAGTCGAACTGACCCATCACTAAATAGAAGCCAACGAGCCGACCACCAGCCGCCTTCAATGCAGTATCGAAGGTTTGTAATCGTTCCGGGGCATTCTTTGCCTCTCGTATCCCTTGCTCCGTGAGGTTCACCAGACTAATGTAGGTTGGCATGATTCCTCCCTGTATTCACCCGTCAACTCATAACAACACAACAATGGATAGATGGGGTCGCGGAATCGAATTTGGTTTCCTGCATCCATTGTACACGCCAACTCAAATCAATACAAGGCTTATGATACTCGCTCGCTTCGTCGCAAAAAAAACCAGCCTTCACACAGACCCGCTACGGCTCCCACGACTAAGGCAAACCCTTGATGCCGTACC
>DAIQNC010000365.1:2307-4744 GCA_036788655.1 Ktedonobacteraceae bacterium | reverse complement strand
CCCGCTACGATACAAGCATATCTGGGAAGCGGAGAAACAAGGTTGTGAACACAATAAACGCACATCGTCTTCTAAAAATATTTGCTATCATCACCACTATTGGCGCGTATATTATGATACTGCTGGGCGTACTGGTGACGGCAACGGGTTCGGGTCAGGGATGCGGCAACTCATGGCCGTTCTGTCACGGACAGATTATCCCCGGCGTTATCACCGTCTCCGGCATGTACGAGTACGGTCATCGCATCGGAGCCAGCGTTGATGGCTTTCTGGTACTCATTTTAGTAGCATGGTCGGTACTTGGATACCGTAAGGATTTCCGCATCAAGCTCTTCGCGTTTCTGAGCATCCTCTTCATCATTTTACAGGGTGCGTTAGGTGCGCTCACGGTTGTCTACGAGGGCAAGTGGGAGCTAAACTGGTTGCTCTCCGTCCACTTCGGCCTCTCGCTGATTGCGCTTGCCAGTGTCGTATTGTTGACCGTTCGCATCTTCCAAATGGATAGAACGCCACAACGTACACTTGAGCAAACTCGTACCACATTGGCAAGGTTGCGCCTCCCAATTCTTGGACTGGCAGTCTACACCTACATCGTCGTCTATTCGGGAGCGTTCGTCGAACATACTGGAGCGGTCGTGGGATGTGGCTATCAGGTTCTCGGATGTGGCTCGACATGGCTTCCGAGCATCGCATCGTTAGCAGGTATCCAGGTCATGCACCGCTACTTCGCGGGTCTGCTCTGGTTCCTGGTTCTCGCACTGTTGATTGTCGTTGTGCGCCGCTACCACGAGCATCGTGATATCGTGCAGGGAACATGGTGGGCGTTTATCTTGATAACACTACAGGCAGTGAGCGGTGCGCTCAATGTGTTAACCGCCGGACAATTGCTCGCCTCGATTCTGCACGCAACGCTCATCTCGATTTTCTTCTCCGTTCTCTGCGTCCTCTGCGCACAGGTTGGTTGGCCCTGGACACGCCAGAAGGCTACAGAAAGCAAAGAGCAGAAGCAATTAGAGGTGAGTAGGGTGTAATGAATTAGACCCGTACACTGTGGTTCTATCGCTAAACGTTCAAACGATGCACAGTGTAGAGGTCTGATTTATCACACCCTCGCCCTGCTCATTGATGCTTGCTTTCAACAGGCACAAGGTGTATACTAAGGCGCGTATCATTTAACGTGAAGAGGGAGACGGGTCTTCGCCCCAACTTCCATAGGAGCTTTGTTTTAACATGAAAGTCATACTTTTACAAAATGTCGAGGGATTGGGAAAGGCGGGCGATTTAAAAGACGTTGCCAATGGTTATGCCCGTAATTATCTCTTACCACGCAAATTAGCCGCAGGTGCGACTCCTGCATTGATGACGAACCGCGACCAGCGTATTGCCTCTGAGCAGCGCAGAGTGGAGAAACAGGCCGAGGCACAACGCCAACTGGCCGAGCAGCTGGCAAATGTCAAGATCACCTTCCGTGCGAAGGTCGGCAGCCAGGGTCGTCTCTATGGCTCCATCACCAGCCAGGACATCGCGTCCGCGCTTCGTGAGCAAGAGAACCTGATAGTTGACCGTCGCATCATCGACCTCCCTGAGCCTCTTCGTGCGCTCGGTACGTTCAACGTTCCCGTCAAAGTGGCGAGCCAGCTTGAGCCGAAAATCACTGTGAGCATTATCGACTCGACCGCTCCAGTTCCCACTCCTGCCGCAACGAACGTAGTAGAAACTGCAAACGCTGCGGAGTAAGTTGCAGGGTGTAATAAATTAGACCCGTACACTGCGGTTCCATCGCTGAACAATCAAACGATGCGCAGTGTACGGGTCTAATTTATTACACCCTGCAAACCACGCCACACAGGTTGGGCGTTAACGTGCCGTTATTCATGCCGGATTGCAAACATGGCACGTGGTATCTGTGGCAACAGGTCTGAGGCGAGCATTCCTGCGTGTCCAAGTTGTTCGCTCCCTCTATCAGCAGCGGCAGTATGCAGGTAGACCGACATACTTGCGGCATCGAAGGGATGTACCTCTTGCGCGAGAAAGCCCGTGACTATACCTGAGAGGACATCGCCAGTTCCGGCGGCGGCAAGGGCTGGGTTCGCGTTCCAGTTGATGCGAGTACGTCCATCGGATTGTGCGATAATCGTACAGGCTCCTTTGAGGACGAGCGTTACCTGCCACTCTTTCGCCTTATTACGTGCCAGTTCGAGACGGTCAATGTTGCCACCTGAAACCTTTATGCCGCCACAGAGCCGTCCCATTTCACCGGGATGCGGCGTAATCACTGTGCCTTCGGGGAGTAGTGTCCACCAGTGTTCGAGGGCGGAGAGGTTGTTGAGGCCATCGGCATCGACGACGAAGGGCATCCAGCGCAGCGCAACGTGCTGATCCAGGACGGCATCCTCACCGACTACATGTGGGACTGGCTGCGGGCCCGCAAGGAGGG
>DAIQNC010000365.1:1074-2297 GCA_036788655.1 Ktedonobacteraceae bacterium | reverse complement strand
ATAGCTCTCAAATGTTCAAGTAGTTGGAGTATTACCTCGCGTGTATTGGCTGATTGCCCCAATCCAGGACCAATCAGAAACGCACGATATCCCTCTATTTTGTCGCACAGTGCCTTTGCGCGTTCAAAGCTCTCTGCATTCTCTGGCGGCAACACGACGAACGTTGCCTCGTGAAACGAACCTGCGTAGATGGGTAACATACGCTCCGTTGCCGCCAGCGTGACGAGGCCACTTCCCACACGGGCTGAGGCTACGCCAGCAAGGTAGGCTGAACCGGGATAGGGGAAGGAGCCGCAGTAGAGCATCACCTTCCCGAATGTTCCCTTGTTGCTTTCGAGAGGGCGCGGCGGCAAGAGCGAGGCAACCATCGCATCGTCCGTCATCTCCGTGTGAATGGATTGCTCAAGCTCTGGTGGCAGCCCGATATCGCCTATATACAGGTTGCCAACGTAGTCGCGGCCCGGAAAGAAGAAAAATCCTTGCTTGGGGCAGGCCAGCGTAATCGTCGTATCGGCTTTGATTGCGCCAGGGTCTACCTCGCCTGTGTCAGCATTCAGACCCGTTGGCAGGTCAACCGCGACGACTCGCAACGAATCGCGTTTCTCACGCTCCTGTTTGACACGGGCCAATAAAGAACGCATGTCATCCGTAAGCGGACGCGAATTGCCCGTTCCGAGCAAGGCATCGACGACATAATCCGCATTCTGAATTGCAGAAGTCAGTTCCGCCTCCGTTTTTGCCACGTCAATATCGCTACCATGCACTGTCAGGTGATGGTCTTTCCAGTGATAGAGACTTATCATTGCGCCAGCATCTGCGAGGTATCGTGCCATCACGAGACCATCGCCCCCATTGTTGCCGGGGCCAATCAGGAACAGCACCTCAAGTTCGTTCATTGTATGATGGGGGAGCAGGTGCGCCTCGAACAGGTCTGCCGCACTCTTTCCTGCATGTTGCATCAATATTTCACCGCTCAATCCATACTGCTTGTACGCCTGAGCCTCTAGCTCTCGCATTTGAGCCACCGTTACTATGTGCATCGCGTTACCTCCACGAAGAAATTGTAGTAGTCTTTGCTCTTTACACGTATTGTAGGGGATGCGAGATGAAAGTGGAAGGGTGCGATGGTTTCCAGTGTCTGCTATAATGACACGGTAGATACAACTGCCAGAAATGCGAGTTTCCATGTAGTGACGTGCAGTTTTAAATCTGTGGTTCCGTTC
>DAIQNC010000365.1:0-1064 GCA_036788655.1 Ktedonobacteraceae bacterium | reverse complement strand
CAACTGCCAGGAATGAAAAAAACATAGTGAGGTAGAACAAACATGAAGGTACTTGTTACAGGTGGGGCTGGCTTTATTGGCTCCCATATTGTCGATCAATGCGTTGCGGCAGGACACGAGGTCGCCATCATAGATAATCTATGGTCAGAGGGTGGTGGGAAAACATCGAACGTGAACCCACAGGCAAAGTTTTATCAGGCCGATATTACTGATGAGGCAGCAGTGGCGCGAATCTTCGACGAGGTACGCCCCGAAGTTGTCAGTCATCAAGCAGCTCAACATAGCGTGTCGATCTCGACGAAACACCCGACGCTCGATGCCAATGTCAACATCCTCGGTTTGATTAATATTCTCAGCAATTGTACGCGCCTCGGCGTTCGCAAAATCGTTTTCGCATCATCGGGCGCAACGTATGGCACACCCGTTCGCTTGCCCATCGACGAGGATACTCCCCAACATCCAGAGTCGCCCTATGGCATCACCAAGAAGGCGACGGAAGACTATCTGCGCTACTGGCATGATGCCAATGGCCTGAACTATACGGCGTTACGCTATGGCAACGTCTATGGCCCACGGCAAGACCCGAATGGTGAGGCAGGCGTCATCGCCATTTTCGCCAAACGTTTCCTGAAGCACGAACCTGTACGCATCGACTGGGATGGCGAGCAGAAGAAAGATTATGTCTACGTCGAAGATGTAGCCCGTGCTAACGTTCTCGCGCTCACAGGCGGCGACAACAACATCTTCTGCATTGCTGCTGGCAATCCTGTCTCCGTCAATCAAATATACGACCTGCTGGCGAAAATCACCAACTATCGCCCGGAGATTATTCACGCGCCCAAACGCCCCGGTGACATCTACCTCGCCTACTTCGATTGTCAGAAGGCAGAACGTATTCTGGGTTGGAAGCCGCAGGTCAGCTTCGATGAGGGCGTACAGAAGACGGTCGACTACTTCAAAGCACACCCTGATATGTAAGAAGGGTCTTTATCAGGCCCTTAAAGAAATAAGCTGAATACATCGGTCCCTACCTCGGTATTTATTCCAGCTTTGTTGAGTCGCCT
>DAIQNC010000364.1:0-4746 GCA_036788655.1 Ktedonobacteraceae bacterium | reverse complement strand
TCGCATGTACTTCGAGAATCGCCTGACGACCACGAATATCGGGCTTATCCAGCATCACACGACGGTCGAAACGGCCTGGACGCAGGAGTGCCTGGTCAAGTACGTCGGGACGGTTCGTGGCAGCGATGATAACAACACTGGTGTCCTTCTCGAAACCATCCATTTCGACAAGCAACTGGTTCAGCGTCTGTTCGCGCTCATCGTTGCCAGTTGTACCATTCGCGCTTCTATGGCGTCCAACAGCGTCGATCTCGTCAATGAAGAGGATGCAAGGTGCATGAGCCTTCGCCTCTTTGAAGAGGTCTCGTACACGCGCCGCGCCAACACCAACAAACATCTCCACAAACTCCGAGCCATTGACGCTATAGAATGCGACTCCAGCCTCACCTGCTACAGCACGTGAGATAAGTGTTTTACCCGTTCCGGGTGAACCAACGAGCAAGACGCCTTTCGGAATACGCGCCCCCATCGCCGTGAAACGTTGCGGATGCTTCAAGAACTCCACAATCTCTTGCAGTTCCAACTTTGCCTCTTCGACACCTGCCACATCATTGAACAAGATAGAGGGATGCGACTCGTTGAAACGTTTGGCCTTTGAACGCGAGAAGGCCGTCGCCTGTCCATTCGCTCCACCGCGCCTGATGAAAAAGAACGCGCCGCCTACCACAAGCAGAATCAGTACAACGTCCGCGATTCCCTGCGTCACCTGACTTTGCTGCACGGCATCGACTGTCACTGTCACTCCATCGTGGCGAAATATATCTGTTACCGACTGCCCCTCTTCTTTGAGTGCATGATACTGTACACCTGTCTGGCTGGTCGCCACAAGGTCGTTGCCATCAATCGTTACAGCTCGAAGCTGATGATGGTCTGCCATGTTTAGCACAGCACTAATCGGCTTCTCCTGAACGGTTGAACCGCCCATCACGAAGCTGATAAGATGAAATGCAGATAATCCCAGCAACAACAATCCAACCGCGACCAAAAATACTGGTATCCCAACTCTGACAAGTATCCGGCGTTTCCGCGTTCCCTTACGTGGTACATTCGTGTTTGCCGACTCTCGGCTATTCTTCGGGGGCATTTCCATGAAGCAATGTCTATCCTTCTGTGTTTCAGTTCTGCAATGTTCTCTACTACGAAACGACCCTACATCTACACAATACTCGCACGTCCATATCTGGCGTGTAACCTCACATACAAGTTATGAAATTAGTATAGCGTAAGAAAATCGGTTACGCAAGATAAGAAGAGCCTGAGAAAGCTTAGAATTACCACAGAATAGGACTAATATACCATATTGAAATACAATGATACTATTTTTTTGAACAGTTGGGGGGATGATGTAGGTTCAAAATTTATCGATTGATCCTACATCATCCCCGAATAATGTGAAACATGGATTGAAACTACAGCATTTCAGGAAGCCTTGTTCACCTGTACTGGCAGTGTCGGCCCTTGTAAACTTGATGTTCCCGTTAGATGTTCGGTGAAGACGATGTATGCCTGTCCGACAGCAGGCGGGAATCAACCCATCACGTCCTTCAATGGATGGTATGTGTAGCCTCTTCTTATGGTACAATAGATGACATCTATTCCTTATTTTTTCGTTTCATCGGTTTCTACAGATTTTTCCACTACGTTATGTGAAGGAAAATGCATATGAAACAGCTCCCAGTTCTATCGAACATCACGGATGCCATCCAAACAGGGATGCAGGCGGCGATGTCGCGGCCTATTCGCCCGAATACTTCGACGCAACCATTCAGTAAAGAAAGCATCGAGAAAGCTCCACGCATTCGTGACGCAAAGATCATTCACAGCGTTTGCCCCTATTGTGCTGTTGGGTGTGGTCTCAATGTCTATGTGAAGGATGGCAAGGTTATCGACATTGAAGGCAATCCCGATAGCCCGATTAATCACGGTACGCTCTGCCCCAAAGGGTCGGCAACCTTCCAGTACACCATCAACTCGACGCGGCTGCAACAGGTTCTCTATCGCGCTCCCTATAGTGACCACTGGGAAGTGAAGTCGCTCGACTGGGCGATGGAGCAGATTGCCCAGCGCGTCAAACAGGTACGCGACGACACGTTTGTCGAACGGCTTTCTGATGGACGTGAGGTCAATCACACGCTGGCAATGGCGGCTCTCGGTGGTGCTACGCTTGATATCGAGGAGAATTATCTTATCAAGAAACTGCTCAACGGTGGTCTTGGTATCGTCTCCATCGAGAATCAGGCCCGTATATGACACAGCGCGACTGTACCCGGTCTGGGTACGACATTTGGACGCGGCGGTGCTACTACCTTTCCCGGCGACCTGACGAGTAGCGACTGCATCCTCATCATGGGCAGCAATATGGCGGAAGCACATCCTGTGGGCTTCGCCAACGTTGTCAAGGCCAAAGAGCAAGGCGCAAAGGTTATTCACATCGACCCACATTTTTCGCGCACATCAGCTCTGGCAAATCTCTATATCTCGACACGTGCAGGAACTGATATCGTCTTCCTGGGTGCAATCATCCGTCACATCCTCGAAAACAAACTCTACTTTGAAGAGTACGTGAGACACTACACTAATATTGCTACACTTATTAAGGAAGAGTTTCAGGACACCGAAGACCTTGATGGCCTCTTTTCTGGCTACGATGAGGAAACGCGCACCTATGCCGACCAGAGTAGCTGGGACTATCAGCGCGACGAGTACGGCAAGCCAAAGAGCGACTCGACGCTGCAAGACCCACACTGCGTCTACCAGATTATGCGTCGCCACTTCGCACGCTATACACCAGAGATGGTTGAGCAAGTCTGCGGAGTTCCTCGTCAACAATGGATGCAGGTCGTGCAAACATTGCTGGAGAACTCAGGGCGTGAGCGCACCTCTGCCATCTGCTATGCAGTCGGTTGGACACAGCATTCAAAGGGGTCGCAAATTATTCGTACCGCCGCAATGCTGCAACTTCTGCTGGGCAATGCCGGGCGTCCGGGGGGCGGCTTGATGGCTTTGCGCGGTCATGCCTCTATTCAGGGTTCCACCGATATCCCGACGCTCTATGACCTGTTGTCCGGTTATATGCCACAACCAGCCGCAATGCTTTCCAATCGCCTGGATACGGAAGAGGATTCACCTACAACAGTCTCTGGCAAAGGGTTAGCAAAACAACAGCCACCTGTTTCTCAGCAAACACTCGAAGAGTATATCGCAACTGCTGGTCAAAAGACGGGCTGGTGGTCATACACACCTGCGTACATCAAGAGTTTTCTGCGCACATGGTATGGTGAGGCGGTGTATGAGGATGAAGCAGATTTCGGCTATCGCTGGGTTCCCAAAATGGTTGCAGACCATTCACATCTTGCGACCAGCTACGAGATGCTCGATGGCAAGATTCGTGGCTACTTCCTGCTCGGTCAAAATCCTGCCGCAGGTAGCACCAACGCACGTATGCAACGCAAGGCACTAGAGCAACTGGACTGGATGGTCGTGCGTGACCTCTACGAAGTTGAGTCCGCTGCTTTCTGGTACAAGGGGACGGAACCAGTAGACCCATCAACCATTAAGACGGAAGTGTTTTTGCTGCCTGCCGCCGCTTCGACAGAGAAAGAGGGCAGTTTCACCAACACGCAACGCCTCATTCAGTGGCGCGATAAGGCCATTGATCCACCCGGCGATAATCGCTCCGACCTATGGTTCATCTACCATCTGGGCAAGCGGCTCAAAGAACTCTACGCCGATAGCAAGGAGCCGAAAGATCATCCCATTCAAGCCCTGACCTGGAACTATGAGCGTGAAAAGCCTGAGTCTAAGTCACGTATCAAGGATGAACCTGATGCCTTGCTCGTCCTCAAAGAAATCAACGGCTACTACACACGTCCACAGAACGAACAACAAGCCTTGCCAGCGAATGGACGAGAGTATGAGCTACATGAGGCTCCACATGTCGCTGGTTTCGCCGCACTCAAAGATGATGGTAGCACCGCCTGTGGCTCGTGGATTTATAGTGGCGTCTATCCAGAGCCTGGACGCAACCTCGCCGCCTCACGTATACCGGGCGGATACACAAACCTCAAATGGGGCTTCGCATGGCCCGCCAATCGGCGCATTCTCTACAATCGTGCCTCGGCTGACCCACAGGGTCGCCCCTGGTCTGAACGCAAGAAGTATGTCTGGTGGGATGAAGCCCAGAACAAGTGGACAGGATACGATGTACCAGACTTTCCGCTCAATAAAGCACCGGACTACATACCCACTCCCGACGCGAAAGGCATGGATGCTATTGCAGGTACAGACCCCTTCATCCTGAAACCAGATGGGAAAGGCTGGTTGTTCGCACCAAAGGGACTCAAAGATGGGCCACTGCCAACACATTACGAGGCAGCAGAATCGCCCGTTCCCAATGTTCTCTATGGGCAGCAAATCAATCCTGCCGCACTTCTCAACAAACATCGAGCGAACAATCAACTTGCAGATGTTGCAGACACGAACTATCCTATCGTCATCACGACGTATCGGCTCACGGAGCATCATGTGAGTGGGCCGATGACGCGCTGGATGCCCTGGCTCAATGCTTTGCAACCATCACTCTTCGCCGAACTCAGTCCCGAACTGGCGGCAGAACGCGGCATCCAACATGGCGAATGGATGGTCATTAGTACGCCACGTGGCGAAATCGAGGCAAAGGCAATGGTGACACGACGTATGCGTCCACTCAAAGTACGTGGCACCATCGTTCACCAGATTGGACTCCCG
>DAIQNC010000363.1:0-4754 GCA_036788655.1 Ktedonobacteraceae bacterium | reverse complement strand
AATCACATCACGCCGCTTAATCACACGATCCACTGTATGCATCAACTGTGTATATGGTAATTCTGTTCGTACCTGTAGATGTGTACGTTGCTCTATAACTTCGACCATTGCTTCACGCTCGATACGTGTGGCGTTCCATGCCAGCGCAATTGTTCCCCCTGGCAACAGCATACGCTCCCACACAGGCAATGCTTTTTGCAGCAACGCAGATATCTCACCGAAATGCTGTATGCCATAGGGCAGGTCAGCGACAATCGTGTGCATGTGTGACCCACCCGGAATTTCGCGCATATGCATATCACTCTGTATCGTATCGCCATTCGCCAGGACGAGGGTGCGTGTGTTGCCGCGATTGCCAATCTCGAATTGATAGCGACGCCCTGCCCTGCGTCCGCGCTCATCGACCTCTTTATAATGAATGCCTTCATTACGCAAATACTGACGTACAAAAAGAGCCGTTGACTCCACATCCTGGCGGTCAAGCTCAACTCCAAAGGCATCGTAACCATTGATAAGGGACAGGAAAAGTGTTGTGCCACCGCCAGCGAGAGGGTCGAAAATGCGTAAGCGTTCCATCATGCGATGTGCATATGCGCCAGCGAAGAGGGCAAGATTGAGCAGGACGTGCGTAAACACCTCGTTCGTCTTCCCTTTATAGCGGCGCGTCTCCACCATCTCGAACGGCACGAACGGCGTAAATTGGGGTTCGACAGGGCGCAGAAGTGGCCCCTGCACATCACCGAGCGACTCGAAATACTCATATATCTCGCTCGTTGCCCCAAGTCGCGAGAGAATAGTGATATCCTGAGAAGATAATTGTTCTTCATCGAGCGTTGCAAGAAGATACTGTTGACCCGCTAATGTTACCTGTACGACTTCACGAACAGCTTGACCTACAGGGCTTGCCAGTAATTCCGGTACTGCAAGCATCTCGACCATATTACTATATTGCGTACTGCGCTGTGGCGTGATTTTGAGTGCTAGTTTCATGCAGACATTGTAGTGTAAGTAATGTAGCTTGTCTACCCTCAGAGGAGTTGATCAAGAGCCATCTGCAATTCCTGCGGTTGCGTGAGAACGGGAAAGATATGTAGCCCCGTTTCCCGACGCAGACGTTCAAGAACACTGGCATCCTGGGGATCGGCGACAGCAACGGTCAGCATTCCACGCTCGCGTCCGAGTGGGTAGCAACGAAGTTCCTGAGCCAGTTCGAGGGCGATAAGTTGTTGTATCTGTGCGCGTTTCTTGCGAGGTATCAGAGATAAATAGGGAATACCTAGTTTGCGAGCCAGCGCCGATACGTCAGGCTCCGTTTCTTGTTTCTCTGAAGCCGATAGAGAACGTTGTTCACCACGATGAGCATGAGTTGCAGACAGAGCGTCATCCACTGACTTAGCAGAACGTATTCCAGAGCGTTTTCTTTCTGAATGCACCTCAAAGTGCTGCTTTGCTTCCCGTGCTTCCTGTACACTTTCAGCCGCGCTTTCATACATCTGGGAATTGAGAGCAGAAACAGCATAGGGAGAATAGACGGAGTAACCAATACTCATACTTCGGGGACGAAGCATATCACTCTCACTTATATTATGTACACGCCACAGAAGCGCATCCCATAAGCGGTTACAGACAATACTCGCACCTTCGATATTCGCGCCGAGCAACAGAAAATAACAGGTAGAGCCAAGTACATAGACAACATCAGTCCTTCTCACCAGGACGCGCAATGCATCAAGTATATAACAGGTACTCTGCACTATTTTCTCTTCAAACAGCGCATGTTTACTAGTATCTCTTCCCTCTTGCTCGAAACGAAGATCAATAGTGACAAGTGCCACGCGCTTCGTTGACTCTATAATGAGGTCTTGTAGTCGTGCTATAACTTCTGTTTCGCTGTGAATATGCGCGTAGGCATAGCCGCTATCAATGTGACGTTGCAAAGAATGCGCATCGTAGCTCATTCTGGCTCACCCCCTTGCTGGTTCCCATACACACCTTCTACATATATACATATTACGCAGTTGGCAGTAAGAATGGGGCAGGGGAAAGGTTACAATCGTGTTAAGACTCTCGTGTGCAGGTTGAGATAGTCTCAACACGATGCAACTACCGAATGATTGACATTCGTAGTACCGTGATTTATCACTTCCATCTTCATATAAAACTCACGGAAGTGATAAATCACAGTACTACGAATGCGGATGCTACTCAGAAAGCATATAGTGCCGAATGAGGTCTTGGAGCGGCCCCAGAAGTGTGTCACATTGAATAAGGAGCAAATCTGCCTGTTGCATGAGGTCGAAAAGGAGCGTCGCAACCACCTCATCATCACCGTGCGAAACACTCTGAAAATCAGGAATGATATCACCATACATGGCTCCCGCACTGTCCAGCACGAGAATGAGCGAGGCGTCGATTCTCGTCAATAACGGACGCATTGTAGTGAAGGAAGAATCACGTGTCGTGTCTGACACATGCTCACTTGAAGAATTCACAGACGCGACACTAGCACTATCGCTAGCATGTTGCATAACGCTACTGGCGAACGTCAGACGCTGCTCATTATGCTCCTGCCATGCATTGAGCCGTCCCGTCAGTAATTCGTATGCCTGTTGCCAGCGTTTCGTGTCGTCTTGCATTGAATCGTTCGGTCGATATATCGTATCAGACGAATCAAGTACACTGAGCAGACGTGGCAAGGTGCGATTCAGCAAATGACAGAGCGACTCGATGCGCTCGATATGCTGTTGCATCTGCTGTAAGTGCGTCCAGAGCGCATAACGAAATATAATGCGCGTCTTCATTGTTGCTGAGGTAGCACGGGTATGAGTGATCGTTGTGAGCGCAGGAAGTGTCTCACAATAGAGCGTATCGACATGACTGAACAGATGACATAAACCGAAAATAAGCGTATCGTTGTCGTCCGAGTTGGCGCAGTGCTGAAAATAGGAAACAAGTTGCTCCAACATCAATCTCAAGCCACCCAACGCGATATTCTGCTCGCTGTTCTCCTGTCCGCGTTCCTCAATGGTCGAAGAAGCCTGAATTTTGGATTGAATTTCTATCTCCTGAACCTTTTTCGCGGTCTTATCATTACTTTTTTCGATATGCTTACTCTTCACTGCTACACACTCCCCACCTACCAATGTAATCTGTAGGGTCACGATTTATCGATTGACCCGGAAGTCGGGTCAATCGATAAATCGTGACCCTACAGATTACATTGTACTCCTCGTTCCCAACACGATTATTCTTTGCCCAACACGAGTAGCGTCTCCTTGTACACATTTGCGCGTTCGACGCCGAGGCTCTCAAGTACCCCACATGCAATGCCTTCGCCTTCATAGACAAGACCCAGGAGGAGATGTTCGGGCTTCATGGCGTCGCTTTTCAACGAATAGGCAAAATTCGAGGTAAGTTCAAACACCTTTTTCGAGCGTGGTGTGAAACCTACCTCTCCCAGTACGATGCGGTCTCCGCGTCCAATGATGAACTCGACAGATGCACGCACCTTGTCCAATTCAACGCCCAGATTGTTCAGCACTTTCGTAGCATTGCCCCCGGTATCATGCACCAAGCCAAGCAGAAGATGTTCTGTGCCAATGTAATTATGCTGGAAACGGTTAGCTTCTTCCTGAGCGTAGCCAAGCACCCTGAGAAGTTCAGGGCTGAATGCTGGATTTTGCGCGAGAGATGCCACTGTACTTCCTATTTTGAGACGGTCAGGATTGGGTGTTGGATAAGGAATGTGTTGAGGCTGTGATGTGCTACGATGTTGATGTTGCCTCGATGCGGATGGTGGTTGGTCGGCAAGGCTCGCTCTCTGAGTAGCAGCACTATTCAGCACCTGCATAGTGGAGCTATTGATACTCTCAAGCGATACACCCAGATAGTGCAATATTTGCCCTGCTTTACTTTTGGCAACAGGAATGAGCGTCAGACCAAGCAGCAAATGCTCAGTTCCAATATAGGGATGATTGAGACGCTCCGCCTCTTCCACCGCCTTCTCGATTGCCTGTTTCGCGTCCGCCGTCAGTCCGATTTCTCCCAGGATGATACGGTCTCCGCGCCCAACGAGAGTTTCGGTTGTGCGACGAAGCTGCTCTACCGTCAGACCCAGATGCTCCAGTATTCTTGCAGCGACGCCTTGTCCCTCTCTCACCAGAGCAATCAGTAAGTGTTCTGTGCCGATATAGTTATGCTGAAAACGCTGTGCCTCTTCCTGTGCCAGACTCAACACCTTACGAGAACGTTCCGTGAATTTGTCGAAGTGATTACGGTCACTCATAGCATCCCTCATGTTTCCCTATAAATAGCAAATTACGAGACATGACACGTACTAGATGTAACTAATTATAGCATATTGACTGCTCAGGTAGGAACAGATTTATCCCGTCCGTATGGCGCAATTTTCTTTACACGAACGGACGGGATGAATCTATCCCTACCTGAGCAGTCAGGTTCTCTAGTTAAGGTTCTGATTTCCGCCCGTCTGCTATCATCCACGCGCAATGAATTACGCCCCTACAGAGTCCTCAAAGTGCATTAGACAAGAGAATTAGCCAATTGCACCAGTTGATTGCTGCCCAGATTTGCGGTGATGCGGATACCAACACCATTCTCTGTCCATGCCAGTGTGTTGTTACCGCCTTCATTCGAGACGGTTCCGCTCGCTCCACGTACCGTGACTTGTGAACCAGAGCCGGGAAGATTGGCAAGTGGCTTGCCTTCTGCGATGATAATGGCGAGATTGCCTT
>DAIQNC010000362.1:2275-4770 GCA_036788655.1 Ktedonobacteraceae bacterium | reverse complement strand
ACGCAAACTCCCTTACGGCCTGTGCCGGAGAGAGTTTGCGTATTCTTTTTATGAAAAAGACCTGTTAATCGTTAGTCGATGTCCAGGTCTTCAGGCTCAAAATCGTCGTCCTCGTCGTCAAAATCCTCATCATCCTCGCTCTCTTCGTCATCGTCCAGGTACTCGCCATAGGGGTTGTAGCTGTTGAATAACGATTCCTTGCGAACTTGAATGGTCGGATTGACGGTGGGAAATGGCTTCAATCCCGACGGTATCGCCGGACCGTCCATTTGCAACTCGTATGCGGGTGCTGATTCGCGCACCAGAACCTCATCCCCCATTGCCATCGACTCGAAGCCCAGGCGTCGCAGGTCCATCACCATGCCAGGCCAGGTATCTTCCGGGTCAATCGCCCACCACTCACGTCCCTCAACACGTACCGCTCGAACTCGCAAAGGTCGGTTGATATCACCTAGATTCGCCACAAGAGGCACACGCTTCCGTTCGGCTTTCTTCATGGTCATGAACCGTTCCTTAACTCTATCGAACACATTACATTGAACATTGTAGGGGCGTAATGAATTACGCCCTCACTTCACGTCCTCACGTTATACGTATACCATACCACATAGATAGGTCTCTTTGCTAGAGTTACGTATTTTGCATCAGCATTTCTCACAAGGTGTCATGATGGGTTAGTGAGTCGGGGCTGGACAAGCGCACTTATCAGTAGCGTAAGCGATAGAAGGCCGATGACGACGACAAAGGCTGCTATCGCATTGAACGAACCGATGAGGCCAATTGCTATGCCAACACCCAATGCGGGTAGCGCATTGCCGAGATAGCCGACAACGAAGTAGCTGGATAGAACCTCGGCTCGATGCATTGAAGGCGCGATACGATTGGCAAGTTCGAGGCTCCCCATGTAGGCAAGACCTGGCCCGATGCCGAGGAATACGATACTGATGAGGAAGAGGAGCAACGATTGTTCGGCAAAAGCCAGCAGCATCAGACACAGACCTGTGATGAGGAGTAGCATCCCTACGGTGATAGTCTGCCGAATTGTCAGGCGTCTCAATGACAATTGCGCGATAGCCATCATGGCAAAGATGAGCGCAACGGCACTCCCACTCACAGCGAGATTACGCATATGCAACAGATTAATCACAAGAGAAGGAGCTAACGCCGTGAAGAGACCTATTGTGCCAAATCCACACAACAGCGTGATAGCCGCAAGCACGAATGGGCCGCGAATCTCTTTCGGTACACTCAGACGCTGTGGACGCAATGTCCAGTGAGTTTCTCCTACTCGTCTTATCTGTACCGTCTCCGGTATGCCCCGTGTCAGGAAGAGTGCGAGCATGAGCAAGACGAGGTAGATGAAAAAGACCAGATGCGTCGGTAAAGGAGCATACTGAGCGAGTAGACCTGTCACGAGTGGCCCTAGACCGAAACCGATAGCACTACTCGCCGTGCCGATGAGTGCCGCAAAACGAGTGTCTTTCCCCGAATAGAGTTCAACCAGCGTCGCCGTTGCCGTTCCCGTCGCTAGCCCGACTGCAATGCCCGTCATAAAACGTGCTGCAAAGAGCCACACAATGTTCTGTGCAAGCACGAATAGGATTGCTCCACAGACTGCTATAATGAGTCCACTCAACAGAACACGCCGTCGCCCAATCTGGTCTGAAATCCGCCCGAACCAGAGCAATGCAAACAGCACTCCAAGCGCATAGGTTGCAAAGATGAGCGAGAGCGTGACTGAGGAAAAGTGCCACAGATGCTGATAGACGACATACAGCGGCGTTGGTAACGTACTGCTCAGAAGCGTGACCGCAAAGGCGTAGGCCACTACCCAGAATGCTTGCCTGTATGATATTGTTCCATGCTGTTCTGCAACGACTTTCACTACCCGCGTTTCATTCAAACTCGCCGTTATTGCTTTCTTCATCCGACAGTTCCTTCTTGACAAATAGGTATATAACCATCATAATTGTCCTACAAGGGTTAGTATACGAGATGAAATATAACCTGTCAATAGTGTGTTTGATAGTTATATCAATGAAATGTATCTCGACGAAGAGGTTATGACAATGAACAATGTGGATAGAGACGCTATGGTTAGAGAAGAAGAGAGGGTAGGATTCACGTTTCTAAGTAACGCTCTCTGTCTTGATTTCGTGCGAACACGTAAATGGCGGCTGACACCGCATCCGCGAGAACTCCTCACGAGTTACTCAGATATTGTGTTGTGGAGCGAGGTTGCACAGGTAATCACAGCGGATCAGGGGCAGCATCTTTTAGATGAAGCATCGCAGCGACCTGATGATGCACTGAACGTGGTACAACAGGCAAGAGAGGTACGCGAGGCTATCTATCGCATTTTCGAGTCCGTCACGGAACATACACCGCTCGATAGTGTTGATATGTCCATCTTGAATGATGCGCTGGCACGGACGATGGTACACGCTCGTCTTGTACATACAGCGCAAGGTTTTTCGTGGGCATGGGAGCAGGAC
>DAIQNC010000362.1:0-2223 GCA_036788655.1 Ktedonobacteraceae bacterium | reverse complement strand
GCTCGGCCTCTGATTTATTGGTTTCGCATGAGCTTGAGGATGTTCGGCAGTGCGCCGCGTCAGACTGTAGTGGTTTTTTCATCGACACAAGCAAAAATCATAGCCGTCGCTGGTGCGATATGACAACGTGTGGCAACCGTGCGAAGGCGCGACGGCACTATGAAAAGAAACGCACATCTGATACTATAGGTACATAGGATGTGATTATTTCATTGTAATAAGGAACGATGCTATGAGCAAGCCGAGTCGCAAGTTGCCGCTATTGACGGACACATCGTTGCGCCGCCTTCGCATGACGCCGAGCTACATCTTTCTTATATGGCGGTGGAGTACGTGGCTCTATGCACTCATTATCATTGTAACCTTTCGTCCCCCGTTTATCACCCCCGATTTGACGAATCGCGGAATTTTCCTGCTTGTTGTCACTTTTGTTCAGTCGTTGATAGGCACGCTCTACGCTCCCGTTTTTCAATTTTTGTTGCCGCGTCTACCACGTATCGGCGTTGACCATTTACCTGGAAGGCTTCCTCAAGCCGTGAAGACACGTGCGGCAATAGCGAGACAGACTGAGAATGCAGCTTCAATACGTCGTCGCAACTTCAACATACTTGTCTATGTTCTTGATGTGATTATCTGTGGGCTGGTGGTCTACTATAGTGGGCCGCTTGGTGGTTCACCTTTCTTCGGTGATGGCTCGCCATTTTATCGCTATGGTATGTCCGTTGCGCTGGCTTCTGCCTTTGCCTATGGCTATCCGGGTGCGCTTGCCGCCTCGATTGCCTACGACCTGTTCATTGCCTTCGCTGTTTTTGTTCCTGCCCCTGGCTCGCCTGTGGGATATATCCCGAATAGCGTTGATATCTTCGGTTCGTTCATGGACACGCCGCTCATTGCTATTATCGCGGCCTATCTCGCCAGTCTGTTAGCGAACTATGCACGGAGCCGACAGCGCGAGCAGGACAACGTGCGACGACAACGTGCCCTTGTACATGTTGGTGAGACGCTGATACGCGGCGCAGGTAGCCAGCCCGGAAGTATACAGCACCTTGTTCAACAAAGCGTCTCACAACTACGTCAGGGTGGTCATTTTCAACGCCTCTTCATTGCAGTTGCTGAGACGAGCAGCGATGAGCCGCGTTTTTTAACATGTGTTGCGTCGGATGTGATGAAGGATACGCAAGCGTTAACTGAGAAAGTGGAAGAGAACGAGTTATTAACCCATGTGCTGAATACAGGCGATTCGTATATCAGCTTCACACCATCGGAGACGTTATCCGATTATGGAACGGCGTATCTCTATCTCCCTTTCTTCAAGGATGGGCAGGTACATCTGGTGCTTGGTGCGGAGAGTGTGCGCCAGACGCCATTCGGTGAGAAGCAGAAAGAGTTTTTAACCATTGCGGGAGCGCAATTGCTGGTCGCACTCGACAATATCCGCCTGACGGAGCAGACGATAGACCTTGCGGCTTCGGCGGAACGTGGACGTATCGCACGTGAAATACATGATGGTGTCGCACAACTCGTCTACATGATGAGTCTCAACGTCGAGACCTGTGCGGCTCAGGCACATCGAATCGCCGAAGCATCAGATGAGGATGCTGAACTGGTCACGCCACTGGCAATGCGACTCGATACGCTTGTCTCCATCTCGAAACAGGCACTGTGGGAGACACGCAACTACATGTTCAATCTCAAGCCCCTGATGAGCGGTGACATGAGCCTGACGCAAATGCTTACCAACCAGATACGCGAATTCGAGACAATTAGCGGCCTACCGACACGCCTGATTGTCGAAGGCGATGAGGCATCAATGTCGGAAGGCATATCTAGTACGTCTCATACACGTCGCTACGCCATGATTGGTGCTACCATCTTCCGCATCGTGCAAGAGGCTCTCACCAATGCCTATAAACACGCACACGCTACACAGTTACAGGTGCGCTTAACGTACACGCCTGAGCATATCGAAGTTGAGATTTGCGATAATGGACAGGGTAGACTCTCTACTGCACATGAACAGCGTATCTATTCCGGTCACGGTGTACGTGGAATGCGCGAACGTGCCGAAGAGCTAGGTGGAACCTTCGAGATGACACCCATCGAGCATGGCGGTGTATGTGTCCATGTAACGATACCTGTGTAAATGCTGTTGTGAACATTGAATAAATACGTTGAACGTGTGTGGTGTGGCAAGCAGGGTGTGATAGAATCAGACCCCTACAC
>DAIQNC010000361.1:0-4787 GCA_036788655.1 Ktedonobacteraceae bacterium | reverse complement strand
TGACCAGCGAGGGCAATGTGTCGGAAGGGAGTGCGGAAAACATCTTCCTCGTATTCAATAACGAATTGATTACACCTTCACCAACCGAAAACATTCTGCTCGGCATCACTCGCGATACCATTATCAAGCTTGCGAACCGCGAACTCGGCATCATTACACGTGAACGCTTCGTTGACCGCACCGAACTCTACCTGGCAGACGAGGTGTTCCTGTGCGGCACAGGAGCGCAAATTGCTCCTGTCGTCGAAATAGACCACCGACCAATCGGTAGTGGGAAAGTTGGCCCGGTCGGAAAGCAAATGCAGAACCTCTACTTCGATATTGTACGTGGCAAACGTGCTGAGTATCGTGAAGAATGGTGTACGCCCGTCTATGCGAGCGTTCTCCAGCACTCTGAGGCGTTGGATTAATCGTAATCTATAGCGAGAAGGGTGTAATGAATTAGACCCCGTCCCCACTCCACAAATGTTCAATTTTTTTGACAATGTACAATCACAAGAGGCCAAAACCTGTATATGGTTTTGGCCTCTTGTGATACATATCTACAAACGCTAGTATACAAACAACGATTAACGTTTTGTGTACTGTGGAGCCTTACGAGCGCGTTTCAGACCTGGTTTCTTACGTTCCTTCATACGAGGGTCTCTTGTGAGGTAGCCTGCGCGACGAAGGGCGGCTTTGAAATCGGGGTTCATACGCACAAGGGCGCGTGCCAGCGCGTGACGGATGGCTCCGGCCTGACCAGATGTGCCACCACCGACAACACGAATGCTCATGTTATAGGTGTTTTCGAGTTCAACGGCGCGGAAAGGGGCTGCGATTACAGCCAGCAGTGCATCACGCTGTCCGAAGTAGCTACGTGCATTCTTGCCATTAATGGTAATATCACCATTACCAGCAGGGAAGAGGCGCACACGGGCTACCGATGTCTTTCGCCGCCCCATGCCGTAGTAGTATTCGCTTCTAATGGTATCAACCAACGGTTTTCTCCTCTTCTTTACTCTGCGCTCTCAGATGTCGTTGAAGCAGTCTTTTGCTTCAATAAACCCTCCGGGCCAGTCCAGGGAATGGGTTTCTGCGCGGCATGTGGATGTTCAGGGCCAGCGTATACTTTGAGACGCTTCATCAACTGCGCTCCCAGACGATTGTGCATCACCATACCACGTACAGCGTGAATCAGAGCGCGTTCCGGGAAACGACCCTCTAACGTCTGACGTAGTGTCGTCTTTTTCAAACCGCCGGGATACTGACTGTGGCGATAATATATCTTCTGGTCAAGACGCCTACCAGTCACAGCAATTTTGTCGGCGTTAATGACAATCACGAAATCTCCTGTAGGGAGATGCGGCGTGAAATCAGGTTTATGCTTTCCGCGCAAAATGTGCGCGATTTGTGAGGCGACGCGCCCCAGAACCTGCCCCTCGGCGTCAATGACATACCATTGAGGGTTAAGGTCAGCGGCCTTCGCACTATATGTCTTCATCATGATGTATTGATACTCCAAATTTTTCAGGATATTCGACCCGTACCAGACATAGCCCGTGTGGTGGGGCCGCTGAACCAGGATGCGTCTTCTCCGCTCGTTGCACAATCGTGGCAAACTCATTCAGGTCAAGTCGCCCCTGGCCTACCAGAAGCAACGTTCCAACCATTCTGCGTACCATGCCCGTGAGAAAGGCATTCGCCGTGAAATGAAAGTAGATACTGCTCTCATGCCGCTCACATCGTGCCTCTAGCATTGTACGAACGCTGGAATGGAGGCCGGGCTTCCTCGTATCATCAGGACTATGCCCAAACGCTGCAAAATCCTTTGTGCCTACAAGCAACTCACATGCGCTCTGCAAATTCGTTACATCCAATGCTTGCGAGCGATAATAAGTATAACGCGCTCGTAACGCACTTGGCGCACTGCCATTCCAGACGGTATAGCAATAGGAGCGGCTCAACGCGCTAAAACGTGCATGAAAGCGTTCCGGTACTTCATGTGTCCATCGAACAGCTACTGAGTTCGGTAGCACAGCATTCATCGCACGTTGCCATACCTGCATCGAGTGTGACGACGAGGTTTTGAATGAGATCACCTGTCCACTTGCGTGTACGCCGGCATCTGTTCGCCCCGCACCGTTTACCACCGACCTCTCACCAGAAATGCGCTCAATTGCGGCCTCTAGCACACCCTGCACTGTCGGCCCTTGCGTATCCGCTTGACGCTGAAAGCCATGATAGTCTGTGCCGTCATACTCGATGCCGCAAGCAATGTTCATAATTGCGCCACTTAGACGAGCGCGATTTGCGCGATATCAGCAGCATCGCCTTTGCGCTTGCCGAGCTTAGTGATACGTGTATAGCCGCCATGACGGTCAACGTAACGAGGAGCAAGCTCCTCAAACAGCTTCTCGACGACGAGTTCATCGACGAGCGCACTAATCAGTTTACGACGCGCTCGCAGTTCAATTACCATTGCCTGATACGCGGCATCTAATGCTCTCTGAGCCTCGTTCTCATTCGGGAAGATACGCAGCAACTCCTCACGACGAGCGCGGAGTTTGTCTTCCAAAAACTTGCGGCCTTTGTCAGTCAGAGGAGCCTTCTGCTGCTGCAAACGCTCTTCATTCGAGGCAACGCGCTTGTCAAGCGAGAAACGTCCACGACGTGCAAACGTCAAAATCTGCTCCGCTTTCTCCTTGTCGGAGACGACGGATGCAAGATAATTACGAGCCGCGAGGCGTCCCTTGACCGCTGTATCGATCAAGGTCTCGACCTCGCCACGAATGGCACGCGCACGTGCCTCAGTTGTATTTATCTGGTTATAACGAATGAGACCTACCATCAGGTTGCGACGCGCAGAACGGCGGCGCGGCTCTGGCATGCTCATTCGGTTTCCGGCAATTCGGT
This sequence comes from Ktedonobacteraceae bacterium, assembly GCA_036788655.1. Lineage (GTDB taxonomy): Bacteria > Chloroflexota > Ktedonobacteria > Ktedonobacterales > Ktedonobacteraceae > JBBQVS01. The sequence continues at coordinate 1,892 of DAIQNC010000361.1, read as the reverse complement.
GCCTCACCTTAGTCCTCCAGTTCGGAATCGCCGTCCATGTCAACACCGACGGCACTGCGTTGTTGGTTGGGCAAGAAGTTACGCTGGAGCAAGCGGTCACGCAGTTCCTGTAAGCTCTTCTCGCCAAAGTTTCGTACACCCAGAAGGTCTTCCTCGTTCATCGAAAGCACCTGACCCACCTTCGTAATGTTGCTACGTTTGAGGCAGTTATAGGCGCGTACCGAGAGGTCAAGCTCCTCGATAGGTGTATCATAAATTTTCTGCGGGATGGGCAGGCTGCTCAGTGGTTGAGCCTCCTCAATCTGCACCGAGGCACGATAATTGGCAAGCAGCGTAAAGTGACGTACCAGAATCTCCGCACTCTGGCGAAGTGCCTCATCAGGTGAGAGCGTTCCATCTGTCGTGATATCCAGCACGATCTTATCGAAGTTGGTCATCTGTCCGACACGTGTATGCTCGACGGTATAGTTCACCTTCTCCACCGGCGTATAGATAGCATCAACAGGAATGACACCGATAGGCTGGTCATCCTTCGAGTCGGCGGGAACATAACCACGTCCCGTCTCCACCACCAATTCCATGTCCAGTCGTGCATTTTCGTTGTCGAGCGTCGCAATGTAGAGGTCGGGATTAACGATCTCTACCGTGCTGGGAGCGACAATATCAGCAGCTGTGACTCTACGCTCGCCGCTCACTTCCAGGCGCATCGACACAGGATGGTCTGAGAAGGAACGGAGGCGCAGTTGTTTTACGTTCAGCACGATATCGGTCACATCTTCCATGACGTTTGGAATGTCCTGGAACTCATGCTGCACACCCTCAATCCGAACAGAGGTGACTGCCGCGCCGGGAAGCGACGAAAGCAGGACACGCCGTAGCGCGTTGCCCAGGGTCATTCCGTACCCCGCCTCTAACGGTTCTATATCATAACTCGCATAATTCCCTTGCGTCCTGGTGTTCTTAATGCGAGGCAGAGCAATATCTTGCAAGGTTGTAACCCGCCTTTCTTTTTCTACCGCTTGCTAGTTCCTCTATTGGCTTCAAAAGTTTGTATGCCTTGTGTCGTTTCGTTTCTAAAAACACATCAAAGGCGTGCTGCCTGGAGGGGCTGGTAGTCCAAGAGTGTTCGCCTATCGCTGGTAATACTCAACCACCATCTGCTCATCAAACGGCAGTTCGAGTTCTGTACGTGTAGGCAGTGCCAATACACGTCCGCTCATTTCATCAGCATTCAGGCGCAACCATGAAGGAACGCCTTTCTGTACCAGAAGCAATATGCGTGTCTTAAAGTATTCTGTATTCTTACTTTGCTCACGTACTGCGATGACATCGTTTGGTCTGGCGATAAATGAAGCAATATCGGTCTTGCGACCATTCACGCTAAAATGTCCATGATTGATGAGTTGACGGGCCTGAGCGCGAGAGTCGGCAAAGCCCATGCGATACACCAGGTTGTCCAGGCGCATCTCAAGCACTTGCAACAAATTCTCGCTCGTCTTACCAGGACGACGCGCTGCGATATCAAATTCGCGGCGGAACTGCTTCTCCAACACACCATAGGTGCGACGCACACGCTGCTTCTCGCGCAACTGCTTCGCATAGCCGGACTCTTTACGCGCACGGGCGGTGCCATGCTGTCCCGGCTTAGAACTGCGGCGGTCAAGTGTACATTTACTGATGCACTTGTCGCCCTTTAGAAAAAGCTTTACCCCCTCACGTCTGCATAGCTTACAGACGGGGCCGGTATAACGTGCCATGTAATTGAATCCTGCCTTCCCTGTTATGCGCCACACTCACCTGCATACCTTGAATACACATATAGCTCACATAGCATAGTCTCGTCTCGCTCAATCGCTACAACTTCTCGTATGACTCTATGTGGCCCATAACGG
>DAIQNC010000360.1:1805-4798 GCA_036788655.1 Ktedonobacteraceae bacterium | reverse complement strand
AGTGTAAACAAAGAATTCTATACAGGGCGTTTCAAAGAACGTCATCCTGCTTTATTTATTATCATGCTCGACCAATCCTGTTCGATAGTGTAGCAAAAGGAGCCTTTCAATGGCGACACTATCGTCCCATTCATCATACGCATCTCATCGTTCCGCCGCTGGAACAAAAGCAAAAGGGATGAGGAGCATTCCTGCTCTCTTCGGCATGATGCTGGCATTGCTCGGCCTGTTTTGCATTGTATGGGGAACGATGCAAGGAGCGAATATATTTCTTGCACTGCTCGGTTGCTTGCTTGCAATACGCTTATTCATACTCTGCTATGGCTCGTTTCACACTTCATTAAGGCATAATGCACGGAATACGATGTCAACATCATTGAATGAGGGACAGGACTTCTCCTTCATGGCATCCTACTCCGTCCCCCCGGTATCCCAACATGAGCCTGTTTTTGCCACTGCCGGGTCTTCTATAAGTGATGCTTTGCCATCTTACCCGATACACGAGGCATCACCGGAGATGCCCTATTATCAACCTCATAGTGAGGAAGAGCGGTATGTGTCTCATGACAGAACGACCCGAATACTTGATGATATTCTCGACGATACGTATGTTCCCATCGAACAGGACGAGCTATTTCATCTCGATACTCCAACGGCAGGTGAGTACATTCTTTATGTACCAGAAGAGGGTACATCTCTGGTCGAATGCCAGGATCGTTTTGCTCTCAATGCTCGTTGTGGACGCTATGCGATTGCCGATGGTGTAAGCGGCAGTTTTGCCTCTGGCTCCTGGGCAAGTATCATTGCGCGAGGCTTCGTCGAATATGGATTGCCTTTAGAAGTATCGGAATTGCCACGTGTACGCGATATTGAGAGAACCGGGCAATTTCTGGGAGAACGATATCAGTTCGAGCAATGGTTGAGCCGATGTCGCAACACATGGCATACATGGATAAAGCAGCGATGGGTTCCCACAATGGATGCGTTGCGAGCAAAACGTGGTGATGATGCCATTAACTGGAATTTCGACATCGAGCATGGGGCGCAAACCACGCTCGCAGGATGTCAACTTCGGTTTCGCTCCGATCCAGCCGACCCATATATTGATGTCTACGTATCCATTATCGGCAATTCGGAATGTTTTCTTTTCCGCCGCAATACACAGAACGCATGGGAATGCATAGCCGCACTTCCCTTCATCGCTCCTGGCGAGTTCAATACACCCCTGACTGTTCTGGCAACTTCCCCACAGTCCATACTGGTAGAGCCTGCGTGGACACATCATCAGGAAGGGTGTGTCGCAGCACTTCCCGGCGATTGCGTTGTCCTCGCTACCGATACGCTGGCAAAGTGGATACTGATGCAATTGCAGAACGGCAAAAAGGACTGGACGGTCCTGCTCGACAGTACCGACAAGGCACTGCACGAACAAATGCTCAGGTATGAACTGCACGAGAACCGCATAGAAAATGACGATGTGACGATGCTGGTCATTCCCATCGCGCCACATACGGAAGAAAATGGATAAGAACGGTCAGGATATGCGGAATACGATGCACACACGACGCTCAAGCGGCCTCTTGCTGGCATTTTTGGCTCTTGTCATAACGATGATTGTTGTACCGTTGCTGAGTGGTCATTCCACATCGGCATATGCTGTCATCTCTCAAGGAACGCAGAGTATAGCCAAACATACACCGACGCCCACTCGTACTCCAAGACCAACTCGCACTCCCTCTCCAACACCATCTCCGTCACCATCTCCAACACCAGTTCGCACTCCCTCTCCGACGCTATCCCCAACACCTTCACCGTCTCCTTCTAGCTCTCCACTGCCATCTCCTACACCTTCTCACACTTCAACGCCAGAAGCCTGTCCATCATCAGGCTCATCTTCACCATGTCCCTCTCCATCTCCCACAAAGTCATCTTCAACGCATCAGGAAATACAGACCGCAGTACCGACACCTTCACCAACCGGAACTCCAACGGGAATGGGAGTAGCAAACACGAATACAGGGAACACCAATCTGCCACCTTCATCAATCAACAACGGTACTCTCTTTTTCATCGTTGGTCTTGTGCTTGTCGCACTGGCTTTCTTGCTCTATCTACTCTCGTGGGGACAAAGCAGTATCGCCGAACGAATTGTGTCACTGGTGCTACCTGCCGCGTTGATAAGAAGAATGCGGAGATGACATGGTTACGACGTTTTTTTCTGCACAGTCTTATAAAGAGGTCCGGGAATGGCCTTCTCTGCTTCGTCTTCCAGCCGTTTCTCGTTGCGACGCAGCAGGACGAAAGAGGCGACGAGAATGATAGCAGCAAGCACAACCACAACAACACCAAATGGCCCGGAGATGCGATGCACATTGTTTCCCAGGAGGTAGCCCCCAAGTCCGTATATCGTGGCCCAGACGATGCCGCCGAGCGAATTGTACAGGAGAAAATGGGGCCATTTCATACGATTTGTGCCAGCGAGAAATGCGGCCCATGCTCGCAGTACCGCGACAAAGCGTCCAAAAAACACGACTTTGCCCCCATGCTTCTGAAACAGGTATTGTCCCAGTTTGAGCTTGCGTTCATCGAGGTGGAGACGGCTCCCATAGCGACGCAACAGGCGAAATCCCCCTTCACGCCCTACCCAGAAGCCGAGATTATCACCCAGAATTGCGCCAGCCGCCGCAGCCGCGATAACAAACACTATCGAAAGATGATGGCTTGTTCCTGCAACGATAGCCGCTGCCAGCAACATCGTCTCACCCGGAAACGGAATGCCCGTACTCTCAATGGCGACAAACACCAGCACTGCCAGATAGCCGTAGCTGTTCAGCACCTGCGTGACTGCCGAGGTTATGAAATGAAACATAGAAATTGTATCTCTTTTTATATAGAATAATGGCCTTACATGTTGTGTCGTGATTTATCACGGCTGTGTTCCCATGTTGTGTCGTGATTTATCACGGCTGTGAATCCGACGTCCAGCCGTGATA
>DAIQNC010000360.1:0-1795 GCA_036788655.1 Ktedonobacteraceae bacterium | reverse complement strand
TTTGTTTTTGCCGCGGGTAGGACGCCCGCCCCCATCAGAAAAAACCCAAGGACACAACATGTTTCCATTTGCTACGTTTGAATAGCGGCATTGGTTTCTTATCTATCGCCACACGTGATATAATTTGCCTAAAACTGTTACAGTGAGAGGAGCGGGGAGAGTCTTGGTATTGGTATAGCTCTTCCTACTATCTATGTTTCGGAAAATTTTAATTGCGAATCGCGGAGAGATTGCGCTGCGCGTTGTACGTGCGTGCCGCGAGATGGGAATACAGAGCGTCGTCGCTCATTCAGAGGCTGATCGAGACTCGCTACCGGTGCGAATGGCGGATGAGCGCATCTGCATTGGGCCAGGGGCAAGTGGCAAAAGCTACCTGAATATCCCGAATATCATCAGTGCTGCCCTCATTTCTAACGCCGACGCCATACATCCCGGCTACGGATTTCTCTCAGAGAACACGAGCTTTGCGGAGATTTGCGCCGATGTCAACGTCACCTTCATTGGCCCATCCGCCGAGGTGATGTCGGTCATGGGCGACAAGGTATCGGCACGTGAGGCGATGAAACGTGCAGGTCTGCCTATGCTTCCAGGTACACCCGTGCTGCGCACACTTGCAGAGGCGCAAGAGGCGGCAGAAGGTATTGGCTATCCGTTGATGCTCAAAGCTGTTGCAGGCGGCGGTGGACGTGGTATTCGCCTCGTGCGACGCCGCGACGAGTTAGAGCGTGTCTTTACGCTGGCACAGAACGAGGTACGCGAGGCGTTTCACGACGACGGTATCTACTTCGAGCGATACCTGGAGCGAGCGCGTCACATCGAAATTCAGGTGCTTGTCGATAACTATGGACATGGCGTCTTCCTCGGTGAACGCAACTGCTCCTGCCAGAGGCGCAACCAGAAAGTATTGGAGGAGTCACCAAGTCCACTGCTGCCACGTGAGGTACGCGATGAGATTGGCAAAAAGGCCGTCGATGCCGTCGTAGAGGTCGGCTATCGCAACGCTGGAACGCTAGAATTCCTGGTAGACGAGCAGAACCGTTTCTATTTCATGGAGATGAATACGCGCCTACAAGTCGAGCATCCCGTGACGGAGATGGTGACAGGTCTTGACCTCGTAAAGGAACAAATTTATATCGCGGCAGGTGAGCCGTTACGCTTCGGGCAACAAGACGTGCATCTCAACGGTCATGCTATCGAGTGTCGTATCACAGCCGAGGATGCCGACAACGACTTTCGCCCACAGACGGGCGAGATAGAGCAATACTTGCCGCCCGGTGGCCCCGGTGTGCGCGTCGATAGTCACTTGTTTGTCGGCTACGAAGTCCCACCATACTACGATTCGCTGCTCTCGAAACTGGTTGTGTGGGCCGATACACGCGAGGATGCGATTGAGCGAATGCAACGCGCCCTCGACGAATACATCATCGAGGGAATACCAACAACAATTCCGTTCCATCAGCGTCTGCTGCGCCATCCAATTTACATAAGCGGCGAGGCATATACGCGCTTCTTGCAGGAAGAAGCCGTTTCGTTAGGCATTTAAAACATGTTGTGCCGTGATGTATCACGGCAGTATGTGTCTTCAGTACACACAGCCGTGATACATCACGGCACAACATGGAACAATCTATATACAGACAGGAGGTCATGACATGTCGCGTGTAGTCGTTACGGGCATGGGGCTTATCACGCCGCTTGGCAACGACCTGGCAACCACGTGGGAAGGACTGGTTCAGGGCAAGTCAGGCGTTAGCGAAATCACAGGCTTTGATACAAGCAAACATCGCGTCCATTT
>DAIQNC010000359.1:2994-4831 GCA_036788655.1 Ktedonobacteraceae bacterium | reverse complement strand
CAAGCGATAAATCGTGGCTCTACGAAGTAGCTATTCATCCAACTAGAAGGAACTTCATATGAAACAGACCAACCCACAAAACATTCCTCATCTACAATTCATAGACATCCCGACAAACGAAACGTATACCTTTGTATGGGATACGCCTGATAGCCCTTATCTTACGCAACTACGTACCGAATATCATCTTGAATCAGTTATCAAACATTGTACTAGCGATTATGAGAAGGTACGGGCAGTATGTGCGTGGGTGCGTAGACAATGGGAGCATAATGGAGATAATCAACCCGAAAAGCGCGACCCTATTTCCATTTTGTGCGAAGCCCAACAGGGAAAGCAATTTCGTTGTGTCGAATATGCAATTGTGCTGAGTGGGGTACTTGCTGCTCTTGGCATCACCGCACGTGCGCTCAGTCTGATGACACAGGATGTCGAAACACGCGAATATGGCGCAGGACATGTCGCTACTGAGGTCTACCTGCCCGATTTGGAAAAATGGATGCTCGTCGATGGACAATTCGATGTCATTCCAGTGAGAGAAGGTGTTCCGCTCAACGCTGTTGAATTGCAACAGGCTCTTGCTCAGGACGCGACAGGATTAAGTATAGAGACGTTTTCTCAGACCGAACCCGGCTTCTACTTATCCTGGATTGCGCCCTACCTGTTCTACTTTCAGGTTCCGTTGGATAATCGGCTATTCTGGGCAGAGGTGCAAGACATGCGACATCTGGTGCTTGTTCCTCTTGGTGAAAAGGAGCCAAAGATTTTTCAGCGTACAGTTCACTTTGAGAATATGCTTTATACGCATTTCTTAGAAGCTTTTTATCCCCATCCATATGCAGTATAGCTATGGTTGAGGTACGACAGGTGTTGCCAGCGATTTCGCCTTTGCCACTTGCCCCTTATCATGTTCCCAATCCTCTTTATCGTGTTCGTCGGTCTTGATAGGGGTTTCCATGAGAACGGTTACATGATGAAGGCGTGGGTCGGTGAGCAGGGCGCGTAGACCAATTTCTCCGATGATGCCTTCGCCCAGACGTGCATGGACATCGCGGTGACTGCCCAGAGCTTTCTCGGTATCGTTGAGATGAATCACCTTGAGGCGATGAAGTCCTACCGTCTCGTCAAAGTGGTCGAGAACCTGTTTCGCGGATTCCGCACTGCCGATATCGTGACCACCACCCCAGAGGTGTGCCGTGTCGAGGCAGACGCCAACGCGCTCTTGATAATCGGGCGATATGAGGCGTAGCACGTCGGCGAGTTGCTCGAAGCTATGTCCGACGGAGTTGCCAGCACCGACATCGTTTTCGAGTAACAGCATGACATCACGAGGTGAATCTGAGAGGACACGCTCGACTCCCTGTGCAATACGTGCAACGCCAGCTTCAACGCCTGACCCTTTGTGGCTTCCCGTGTGAAAGACGACATAGGATGCACCAATTAACTCACCTCGTTGCATCGTCCACGTCAACAACGTGATAGACTTTTCCCATATAACATCATCGGGCGAGGCAAGATTGATGAGGTAGGCCGCATGAATGACGACAGGCAGGACATCGAGGCGTTGCGTAGCCTCTTTGAAGGCGGCGCACATCACAGGGTCATCGCCTGTTGGTCGCCAACCCGTAGGATTGCTCACAAATACCTGAATGGCCTCACACCCGATGGACGACGCAATTTCTGCGGCCTGAACCATCTTTGAATGTGTGGGTATATGACGGCCAACACGCATAATATTTTTTATTCCTTCTATTTATAATGCGACAATTTATTGTCGGCGTGTTCCTTTTCTGCGAACGACACTGTTCGTATGACGGGGACGCCGACAATAAATTGT
>DAIQNC010000359.1:0-2984 GCA_036788655.1 Ktedonobacteraceae bacterium | reverse complement strand
GCAATCCGCGTTGTCTGTACGAGGGGTGCGGAGAAAATAAATTGTCGCACCACAAATACATCATTAAACGGCATTCTCAGCGACACGTGGAAGCTCGTCGAGCGAGGTCAGGCCAAACTGTTGCAAAAACTCGGCAGTAGTGGCGAACAGCACTGGACGCCCAACCGTTGGGGCGCGTCCAACTTCGGCAACAAGGCCATGTTGCAACAGGCTCACCATTGCACGGTCACTATTTACGCCGCGTACTGCCTCAATCTGTCCGCGTGTAATAGGTTGACGATAGGCGATAACCGCAAGTGTCTCCAGTGCCGCCGAGGTCAACTTCGCCGTCATCGGCAGGCCAAGCAGGGCAGCGACAAACCGCGCATTCTGAGGAGCCGTCACCAACTGCACCTGCTCACCCAACCGTTGTAATCGCAAACCGCGTCCCTGCTCCATCTGCACATGCTCCAACTGTGCCAGACCCGCAGTTAAACGTGCCTCATTGATGTCAAGCACTTTTTGTAGTAAGGTACGCTCCAACGGACGGCCTGATACAAATAGTAAGCTCTCGATAGCCGAGGCAATCTCTGCATCTGTTTTTAGTTCGGATGGTGGTTGGGTTTGTGTTGATGGTGACTTCTGCATAACGAAGGGATTATAACATGCCGGAAATTTTTTGTCAGTAAGAAATATGCATGTCTTGTGTGAGCCGGAAAAGTGTCTTGAAGGTAGGAGTAGCTTCTCCTGTCTCTATCTGGCTGATATCAACATTGACAAAGGGAATCTAAACGATATACTGTTCGTAGTATAGAGTTGCAGAAAACTGGAGACATGCAAGTTTCCTATTCATAAAGGAAGGTAGTAGCTATGTCTATTAGCTTTCAAGATGTCGAACGATTACAAGCTCTTTATCCCGAAAGTCAAATCGAATGGAGAGAAGGTAAGCTGATTATTATGAGTCCATCAGACGGTGTTTCTGGTGCTGTGGGCATGCGCTTCGGTCGGCTCTTAGATAGCTGGGTAGATGATCATAACCTGGGGGTGGTTCTGGACTCAAGCACAGGTTTTCGACTTCCTAATGGCGACCTGCTCTCTCCTGATGTTTCGTTTGTGTCACGTACACGACTCAAACGAGTCACACGCTCATATCTCTCAGTCGTTCCTGAACTAATCGTCGAGATCAAGTCGAGCCATGACCGCATTCGTAGCCTTGAAGAGAAGATCGCACACTTTTTAGGGCAAGGCGTTCAAGTTGGCATTCTCATTGACCCTGATAAAAAGGTCGTCTCTCTCTATCGCAACGCTAAAGTTACTACAGACGATAGAAATGATGAGGAAGAAGTCACTCTCCAGAAAACAACGCTTCGAGATGATGCTATCTTAACTATTCCTGAACTCTTCCCCGGTTGGGAAGTTGCGATTACTAGGTTCTGGCCTACTGTCTACGAGTAGGAACTGTAGAGGTGCAATTCATTGCACCCGTGCGCCCGGAGACGATGGGTGCAATGATGAAGATCAACGAATTAACTTGAACATCCGTGAAGGGGCGACCAGGGTGTGATAGAATCAGACCCCTACACTCCGGTCTTCTCGGTTCATGGTTCCTTGACACGCTCATCACCGGAGTGTAGGGGTCTGATTCTATCACACCCTGGCTCACCTCCCACTCGTGTCCAGCATAATTTTTCAATCTTCATAATTGCACCTCTACATCCTCGAAGGATGGATATCCCTTACTTTATAGAGAACTTATCTTCGGTCTATCTGTTTTTGCCACATCCTGTACCCATACAGCGACAAGCACAGCCATCCCCCACCAAACAGATATCCCCCAAGTACATCAGTTGCTCTATGGTCGCCCATATAGACACGAAGAGGACCAGTAATTGCAACCAGCAGTGCAGGGATACTCAGTAGCATCACTTTTTCTATCTTATGATCGTCTTTTGAAAGGAGTCCAAGTATCAGGAGCCAGCCCCAGAAGTTAACAGCTGATGCAACATCGCCACTGGGGTAACTAGAGCCTACACGAGGTTTTGTCACACGGACGAGCAAGGAAGCCGGACGTGGACGTTGCACCCATTTCTTTATGAGCTTTACAACAACGTCATTACTCCAGCACGTGATAGGAATGACTATGGCTTCTAGCTTCTGTGGTTTTTTCCAGAGCATGTACGCAACAGAGGGAGCCAGCACATCCACGGCAAAAGAGGAACAGCCACAGATGTCCAGTAATTGTGCGAGACGACGTGCGATTGCAGGTTGTTTTTTCTGAGTTAGACGTATAATAGCAATGCCAGCAAGAGGGCGTTTGTGCTTGAGTACCCATGCTGTGAGCGGAATAAATAATGAGAATTGAGTTAACGCTCCGATGAGTAAGAGATTATCGCGTTTCATCGTCCCTGCAACCTGTATTTCTAGCGACATGAAAAGTCCGTACTATAAGCGGCTATCCTTGAAGAAGAGTAGTGCTTATAGTACGGTTGCTTGAAGATTTTGGTTTCGCTTATCTCTGCTCGATAACAACCCACTTGCGGTCGTATTCACCACCATACAGGGTCGTCGGGCGAATCAGTTCGTCTTCGGCGTATTGTTCGAGGATGTGTGCGACCCAGCCGCCTGTGCGCGAGATGGCGAAGATGGATGAGAAAATGCCAGAGTCGAGGCCGACGCCGTGTAGTACGAGGGCGGTATAGAACTCGACGTTCGTTTTGATGCTGCGACCCGGCTTCTCCTCTTCGAGGGCCTGGAGAATAACCTGCTCGACGGTCTGGGCGTCGTTGTACAGCACCATGTTATCGGTTCCCTCGTAGAGCTTGCGTGCGGCGGCTCCCAGCACATCGGCGCGTGGATCGCGGACACGATAGACGCGATGCCCGAAGCCCATGAGACGCCCCTTTGCGGCGAGTCGTGCTTTGACCCAGGTACGTGCCTCTTCCGCGACGCTCTTGCCAGATGCTGCGGCTTTTTCGCGTATCTCGAAGACCATATCAATCGCTGGC
>DAIQNC010000358.1:3221-4831 GCA_036788655.1 Ktedonobacteraceae bacterium | reverse complement strand
ATCTACATCCTGCTGGCCGCTTAAAACCAATAGTCCCGTCCTCACAAAGCCACACTCGCCGCCAACGATATCATCAAATTGCTCAAAAACATGTAGGCTTTCCTGAGCCATCTGAATCGTCACATCATTCGAGTAGTGCTGGCGAATAATCGCGCCGGAATGACCCGTCGTACCAGTAGAGAGTGCGCGTCGTTCGAGCAGAACAACACGCCCGGCCTTTTGAGAGGTAAGAGCATAAGCAATACTCGCACCCATTATGCCGCCCCCGACAATGATGATATCTGCTGTCTTAATCATGGCTCCTCCAAAAATAGAGTCTCATTATGGGTCTCATGCCGTTTCTAAAGGTTCATCATTGTCAGCATCTGCACTAATGGCACATACCGACAATAAATTGTCGGTCTACAAATTAGGGTTCACAAGTTTTTCCACGTGAAATGGTTCTATCGTATCGGCATAGTGTGTGTCTATCTGGGCGCGTTGAAGTTGTCCGCTCACGTCGTCGTTGACGCCTTGCCAGTAGGTGTAGTGTTCCAGCACCCAGATACCACTTTCTCGCGTACCGTTGCCGGAGCCTTTGATGCCGCCAAAGGGCATATGCGCCTCCGCACCTGTCGTCGAGTTATTGATACTTGTCATACCAGCCTGAATGGACTCACGGAACTGATACGCCCAGAGTCGGTTATTCGTGTAGATTGCCGAACTCAGACCATATGGCACACTATTGGCAAACTCAATTGCTTCCTCGATGCCATGCACGCGCACAAGGTTGATGGTTGGCCCGAAGATTTCGCGCTGGAACAGTGGGTTATCAGGAGTTACATTCTCCCAGACGGTAGGCCAGCCGTAATAGCCAGCATCAGCATCACCAACAAAGCCTTCGGGCTGATTGTCGGGCGTAATGCGACCAGAGCCATACAGCAACGTTGCGCCACTTTCACGTCCCCATGTGTAGTGTTGTTGCCATGTCAAAAAAAACCGCTCGTTGATGAAGGGGCCATAAAATACATTGGGATAGCGTAAGGGATTGCCAATCCGCAATTGACGCACGGCATCGAGGAATCGCGCCTTGAACTCGTCGTAGATAGGCTCATCAATCAAGAGGTTACCAGCACTGGTACAACGTTGACCTGCTGTGCCGAACGATGCCCAGAGCGATCCAGCAAGCGCACTCTCCATGTTCGCGTCACGCATCACCACCAGAGGATTTTTGCCGCCTAGCTCAAGTGTTGGAGAAATCAAGTTACGTCCTGCAACGGCTCCAATCTCGCGTCCTACCTTCGTACTGCCCGTGAATGCTATTTTATCGAGTAGTCCTTCGTCCATCATTTCGACCAGATATTGTCCTGCACCCTGATTTCCGCTACCGAAGACAATATTGATAACGCCATCAGGAATGCCAGCTTCCTCTATCAACTTGGCGAAGGCATAGGATGTAACGGGACAATCTTCGGATGGTTTCCAGACAATCGTGTTCCCCGTCAACAGGGCAGGAATAATCTTCCAACTTGGAACGGCGACAGGAAAATTGCCAGCCGTGATAATTCCTACGACGCCAAGTGGACGACGATAGGTCATTAAATCTTTTTCAGGCATCTCCGAGGGAATCG
>DAIQNC010000358.1:561-3211 GCA_036788655.1 Ktedonobacteraceae bacterium | reverse complement strand
GTTTGTCCATAGAGACGACGCCCTTCCGATTGAAAGAAGTGGCAGGTATCAATCGCTTCCTGCACATCGCCACGCGCTTCGGGAAGTGGCTTGCCAATTTCTCGGCTCAACAAGACGCTGAGAGCCTCTTTCTCGCGTACAAGCACCTGCCCCAGATTGCCGAGCAGTTCACCACGTAGCGGTGCTGGCATCTGTTTCCACGAATGAAAAGCTTTCCTCGCCGCTTGACATGCTTGCCTCACCTGCTCTTTCGTCGCCTCTGGGAACTCGCCCAGCACATCATCATGCTGGCTGACGTTGCGCGATAAGAATGTAGTGGGAGAGTTTACATCCTCTCCATCTATGCGGTGATAAAAACGCTGAACCATAGTAACTGGTCTCCTCTAAACACTTCTACGAAATTTTCAACTACCGACTTATGTTATACTACCCCTAAGTGTACACAGACCGAGGACTATCTCGCAAGGAATGCTTTTATAAACGCAACACTTGATACACATTCAAAAACCGCCTCTTGTGAGCGGTTGACGATGATACTTGTTTGAAATCTCATTGCTTTTTCCATACCTTCATGTTATGCTTCTTGTAAGAAGACAAAGGAGCTTACAGTTAATGCATACGAACAAGAATAACAAGCATCAAATTCATACACTAAATGGCGCAACAATGACGCGCTAAATGCTCCTCGTGAGCAACCCGTAGAAACGCGATGTATCTCTCATCCTTAGATGAGTCTGGCGTTGTGGCGAATATATAGAGTCGCCATAATTGATAAATCAGGCCGCGACACTGATAAATCAGGTCTCTACGAAGGTGCTTCCATCTTCACATATTTCCCTACATATCATGTGAGAGCCACGAGAGCATTGTTTCTCGTGGCCCATCTATTCATAGAAGACCACGAGCCATCTCACCCATTCAACCTCGTGGTCTTTTTGTGTGCATTCTTAACCTGCTAACCACACGAAGTGTACTCAAGAGCGTGAGGTTCATAGACACATCAACATCGTTACGCTACTTGTTCGGTGAAAGGACATTTTTCATGAGCCTTCCGATCTTAATACAATCGACACAGGAGCCGCCGAAGCCAACACTTGCAACTTATCGGGATTTACTGTTCAAATATCTCAGACCTCAGTGGTTCATAACACTACTCATGGTGCTGTTGCTCTTTATCAGCATTGCATTACAACTGGTCAATCCGCTTCTGTTGCGCTCCTTTATCGACGCAGCAACGAGTGGTGCAAACACACCATCACTCGTTTTCACAGGTTTACTCTTCGTCGGCATCTCACTTGTTAATCAGGGCATATCGGTATGGGCAGTCTATCTCAGCGAAAACGTGGCATGGACAGCAACAAATGCAATGCGTATTGACCTCGTTGCCCACTGTTTGAAGCTGGATATGGCCTTCCATAAAGCGCATACATCTGGCGAAATGATCGAGCGTATTGACGGCGATGTGAACACGCTGGCGACCTTCTTTTCTCAGTCTGTCGTCTACCTGCTCGGCAATACGCTTTTGATACTCGGCATTGTCGTCTTGCTCTTCGTCGCCGACTGGCGCATCGGCATCGTGATGGGAACGTTCACGCTCATCGCCTTTGCTATCCTCTACCGTTTACGCGAGTTCGCAGTGCCAGCGTGGGAGCAAAACAGGGCAAAAAGTGCTGAGTTCTTTGGCTTCATAGGCGAGCAACTTGCTGGAACGGCGGACACAAGAGCGAACGGCGCGACAGGCTATGTTATGAACAAGTTCTACCAGTTGCTACGTTCATGGTATCCTATCAATCGTCGTGCTGGTCTATCAGGTTATGCGATGGTGATGGCAACCATAGGCGTATTCGGTATCGGCAATGCGCTCGTCTTCGCCGTTGGTGCGTACCTGTGGAGTATTCACGCCATTACGCTCGGCACGGTCTACCTCGTCTTCTACTATACCAATCTGCTTGAGCAACCTATGCAGCAGATTCGTATGCAACTACAGCAACTCCAACAGGCTGCCGCAGGCATCGAACGTATCCAGCGTCTTCTCCTGACGCCTACACATATCAGTGACGGTGGGAATATGTCCTTACCATCCGGTGCGCTCTCAGTAGATTTCGAGCATGTCTCATTCGGCTACGATGCCCTCGACGCCCAGGACACCGACAATATGATTTTGCACGACATCAGCTTTCACTTACAACCGGGGAAGGTGCTTGGCGTGCTTGGACGCACAGGTAGTGGCAAAACTACACTGGCACGACTGATACTACGCCTCTACGATATACAATCCGGTCAGATACGGCTTGGCGACGTGCCTGTCAATCAGACACATCTACGCGAGCTACGGCAACACATCGGCATGGTAATGCAGGATGTGCAATTGTTCAACGCCTCGGTGCGCGACAATCTTACCTTCTTCAACCCGACCATTCCTGATGAGCGCATTGTCAGTGTCCTCGACGATCTTGGGCTTGCTCACTGGCTACACGCATTACCCGAAGGACTGGACACGGTGTTGGGTTCGGATGGCGAAGGCTTGTCGGCAGGTGAGGCTCAATTGCTGGCCTTCACACGTGTCTTTCTCAGCAATCCAGGACTAGTGATACTCGATGAAGCCTCATCACGTCTCGATCCGGCAACGGAACAACTCATTGAAAGAGCG
>DAIQNC010000358.1:0-543 GCA_036788655.1 Ktedonobacteraceae bacterium | reverse complement strand
CTGGCGATCGCGGGCCTGTTCGGCTGACGAGATTCTGGTGATGGAAGATGGACGTATTGTTGAGTATGGCGAACGAATGGCACTGGCGGCAAATCCACAATCGCATTTCGCGTCATTGTTGCAAACTAGTTTAGAAGGGGTACGAGCATGAAAACCTATCACTACATGTGGCACATGATTCGCTATCGCCCCGTACTCTACCTTTTCAACTCTCTCATCTGGATACTCATTGCCAATTTTCCGCTTGTGCCGGGTCTGATAGCGCAACACTTCTTCAATTCACTACCGAAAGAAGGGCATCTCACGCCTACGCTGTGGACGCTCATTGCGCTCCTCGTCGTCACCGCACTGGCGCAAGTTGTGTTCTTCCTGACAGGTGGTCTTATAGATAATCTGCACCGTTTCACAATGGCGAGTTTATTACAACGCAACATGCTCGAACGTATCCTGGAACGTCCAGGAGCGCGTGCCGTACCAGATTCGCCCGGAGAGGCTATCAGTCGCTTCCGTGATGATACGGAACAGGCGGAAAATGCGATTAGT
>DAIQNC010000357.1:0-4846 GCA_036788655.1 Ktedonobacteraceae bacterium | reverse complement strand
ACCGCATATCGACGCGATAGCCCAAAAATGGCCTCATACGGCGGTCAAGACCTCTGGTGCGGCAGTTGGCTTACCGGATGGGCAGATGGGTAACTCTGAGGTGGGCCATCAGAATATCGGAGCAGGTAAGCGCGTCTTGCAGGACTATACCCGCGTCTCCGAGTCCATTCAAGACGGCTCATTCTTTCAAAATCCTGCGTTCCTTCAAGCGATTGAGCATGTCAAGCGCAATGGCTCGCAACTGCACATCTGTGGCTTACTTGGTAATGGCGGTGTTCACGCCCACGAATCACACCTTGAAGCATTGCTACGGCTGGCACAGATGCACGATATCGAGCGCGTCTATATCCACTCCTTCACCGATGGACGCGATAGCTCCCCGACAGGCGGTATCGAGTTCATGCGCCACTTACAGACACGCGCCAGCGAGATTAACGCCGAACATCCTGCGAAAGTAGCAACGGTCACAGGTCGCTACTATGCGATGGATCGTGATAATCGCTGGGATCGCACGGACGCAACTTATAATGCGATGGTACAAGGCGAGGGTCAACGTGCATCTTCGGCACTCGCCGCCATCCAGCAGTCCTACGACAAAAATGTGACCGATGAATTTATTCTGCCAACGGTCATCATGGAGAACGATCAACCTGTCGCAACCGTCAAGGCAGGTGATGCCCTCATTCACTACAACTTCCGCCCTGACCGCGCACGGCAGTTGACCAAAGCCTTCGTGATGCCCGACCTGCCGCCACAAGCCGAGGGAAAATTTCAGCGCGGCCCTCTGCTGAACGATCTCGTGTATGTGATGATGACCGAGTATGAAGAGGGTCTGAACGCCGAAGTAGCCTATCGCGCCGACGAAGTGGAAATGCCGCTTGCACGTGTTATCTCCGATGCAGGTCTGCGCCAGTTCCACACCGCCGAGACCGAGAAGTACGCCCACGTCACCTACTTTATCAATGGACGACGCGAAACGCCATTCCCCGGCGAGGAGCGCGAACTGGTTCCCTCGCCGAAGGTTCCCACCTACGATCTGCAACCGGAGATGAGCGCGGCAGGCATCACCGATGTCGCCGTCGAGCGCATCCGTAGCCGCGCCTACGATCTCATCATCATGAACTACGCGAATGCCGATATGGTAGGACACACAGGCGTCATCGAGGCCGCCATCAAGGGAGTTGAGGCCGTTGACGCAGGTGTCGGACGTGTCGTCGAGGCCACATTAAGCGTTGGCGGCGGCTTACTCATCACGGCAGATCACGGCAACGCCGAGCAACTCATCGAGTACGACACGGGCAAGCCCTTTACTGCGCACACCACCAATCCCGTGCCGCTCTACCTCGTCGTCCCACAACTCGCCAACGCGAGGTTGCGGAGCGATGGTATCTTAGCCGATGTCTCGCCCACCATCCTGCAAATACTTGGTATTCCACAACCAAAGGACATGACAGGTCGGTCATTGATTATATCGTAACAGATAAGCTGGATAATTGTGGAGTGGCGACGGGGTGGAATGAATTATGCCCGTATATCTCAGCGTTAGGGGGACATTTGACGTAGGGAATGGTAAAAGATATGAAAACGTGGGGGTGACGCGAGGATGTACGGGCATAATTCATTCCACCCTGTCGCCACTCCACAAATGTCAACCACGAATATAATACGTGCAAAATGGGCTACCAGGGCGTAATAGAATTACGCCCCTACACCTGCAATCACGACGATATACTCTCCCTTTATCTTTGCAGGGTCTAGCCCTTCGATTAATTGGGAGAGTGTGCCGCGCTCGATACGCTCGAATTTCTTGGTCAGGTCGTTGGCTATAGCAGCTTGCCTATCGCCATAGACAGCGAGGGCGTCGCGCAGAAATTCTTCGAGGCGATAGGGACTTTCGTAGAAGATGAGTGTGTGCGGTGAGTCTTTGTCGATGCTCAAAAATTTCTGTCGCCCCGTCGTCTTTCTTGGGGAAAAGCCGCGAAACGTGAAGCTATGCACGGGTAGACCGGAGAGGACGAGAGCCATGATGAGTCCTGTGGGTCCCGGTATCATCGTCACTTCGATATCAGCGGCAATCGCCCTGCGTACCAGTGTGAAACCAGGGTCGGCTATGCCCGGTGTCCCTGCATCGGTAACGAGAGCTACCGATAGACCCTGCTTGAGCATTGCTTCGATGCGTTCACCCACCTGATGCTCGTTATGCTCGTGAAATGAAAGCTGTTTTTTGTCAATACCGAAGTGTTTGAGCAATAGACCTGTCTTGCGCGTGTCCTCAGAGGCAACAATATCGACCTCTCGCAATGTCTCCAATGCGCGTAAGCTGATGTCTTGTAAATTGCCTATCGGCGTGGCAACGAGATAAAGCATAGTATCTTTTCACAATTTCTATTTCTTAAAACCCATCATTGCGCTTGTTGCTTGCGAATCGCAGGAAGTTCTTGCACCAAATCTTGACGCTTGACTTTTAAAGTATGCGTCCGTGGAAAATCTTCGTGGGGCCAGATCGTGTAACCCTTAATCTGTTGATGTGCTGCGAGTTGTTTATTTGTTTGTTGCACAATAGCTTTCGCTTTTGAGGCATCGTCGAGTAACAGTATAGCATGAACCTGTGGGTCTTGCTCGACCTCGCTCAAACCGATGACAACAGCATCTTTGACACCTGGAATGCCCGTCAAGATGTTCTCGATATCCTCTGGATAGACATTTAGGCCATTGGTGAGAACGATCATATTCTTCTTGCGTCCACGTAGATAGAGATAATCCTGTGCATCGAACTCGCCCAGGTCGCCTGTATGATACCATCCATCCTGGAAGGCGAGTGCAGTTGCTTCGGGATTTTCCCAGTAACCGAGGGCAACGTTCGGGCCATGTACGAGTATCTCTTTGTCGGGAGCAATGCGAACATCGACTCCCGGTATCGGCTTGCCAATAGAGGCGAGATTGTCGCTGTGCATAGGCGTCACGGATACGATTGGGCTACATTCAGTCGAGCCGTATCCCTGTATCAACAGGAAACCCATCTCTTTCCAGCGTTGGGCAAGTTTCGGGGACAGATACGCTCCGCCACTCACAAAAAAGTGGATGTGGCCCCCGAAGCGTTGATGTACCTGTGCG
This sequence comes from Ktedonobacteraceae bacterium, assembly GCA_036788655.1. Classification (GTDB taxonomy): domain Bacteria; phylum Chloroflexota; class Ktedonobacteria; order Ktedonobacterales; family Ktedonobacteraceae; genus JBBQVS01. Next base: position 1,732 of record DAIQNC010000357.1, on the reverse strand, counting down.
AAGAGACGACGACGTAGACCGAATGGCAAGCGGGCCGCAATCGTGTGGAGTAGCTCCCATTGACGCTCTCGTTTCTGGCGTCGCACTTCGCGCTCGATGCCGTTCAAAAATAGTTGCAGAGCTTGTGGAACTAGCACCATGCAGGTTGCATGTTGCGTCGCAAACAGATTGAGTAGCGTATCGGGCGACAGCGAACGAGCGTATATAATGCTTGCGCCGATTGTAAGTACAGCGATCTCTATTGTTAATTCAAACATATGGCTCAGTGGAAGAATTGATAACAAACGATCACTCGATTGTACCTCGACTACCTGTAGTGCTGACAGTGCATTCGAGGCAATATTGCGGTGTGTCAACATAACGCCTTTTGGCGATCCTGTGGTTCCTGATGTGAACATAATCTGCGCAAGATCGTTTTCTTGAATAACAGGTAAAGTTTTCTCATCAACCGCCTGTTGAGGAAGGGCATCTATGTCGATGAAGGGAATGGAAACATTTTTAAGCGTGTTGAATTGTTTTTGAGAGGTGATTATATATTTTGAATCGGTAATAGCAATAACTTTCTCTATAAAATCGTTGCGACTATTTACATCCAGAGGAACAACAACGACGCCCACGAGGAGTGAGCCGAAATAGGCTATAAGCCAGTCAATGCGACTGGAGTGCCACAGCAAAATGCGGTCTCCTGCTTTGAGTTGTTGCTGTTGTACATACCCTGCAAACTGCTGTATGCGTTCCCACAGCTCAAGAAAATTAAGAGAATAGATGCTGTTTCCATCACGCGGTTCGAGTAGAGCAGTACGCATACCTTGCACGTGGACAGTTTTTGATAGTAAATTGATAAGCGTGTTTTGTGCTGGCATAGCCCATTTTTCCCACCTTTCAAATCATGTATAAGATATAGTCAATTATAATACGAAAGAACAGATTTTTGCCACTATGCACATACAGAGCTATTGTGAGATGAGTGTCGTTCTATAATAATTTTCGAGCGCAAAAGCGGACAAAAAGGGACTGTACCGTTAATTAAGTAATGTATTTTCAACTTTTTCTCAACCGCTCACAGATAATGAAATTTTTCAATGTATAGGGATACGATAGGAAGTACAGTACCAGACATAATCATAAGCGACTTAATAGTAAAAAAATTCTAATTTGGCCTTGACAAAAATGTTCACAATATGCTAGGATAGAATTACTTTAGTATCATAAATCGAACTTATTTCATCTTCAAACGTAACATTTTTAGTGGTTCTTACTTTAAAGAAACAACTTTAGACAGAGATACATCCTATAAAAAGGAAATGATTTGTGGTACTTTACTACTTTTACAACCATCCGAGCATTCTGAGTTGTAAAGGGTACAGAAAGGAATGTTTCGTATGGCGAAAAGAGGAAGACGACCAGGAAAGGAAATACGTCCCATGCCGTCCCCCGAAGCAACAAACGTAGGAAAGGCAGTTGCGGCACGAGTTGGCAGCAACATACGCGAAGTGCGCACGCGACTGGATATGACCCAGGCGCAATTAGCTGCACCAGAGTTTTCAATTAGTTATATATCTGCTATCGAGCGAGGAAAGATACGCCCATCCTTGAAGGCTCTATCTGTACTCGCTAAGAGGCTTGATGTACCTCTTACATTCTTACTTGAGGGTTCTCCATCTGATGCAAACGAGGCTCGCGCCATCGGCTACTCCCCAACCGATGCTGGCCCGGATATTCGCGTTGATGT
>DAIQNC010000356.1:0-4850 GCA_036788655.1 Ktedonobacteraceae bacterium | reverse complement strand
TTTTGTGTTCAATGCCTGCCAGAGTTGGTCGCTCATATCGGGTGGGTCAAGTTCAAGGTCGGGTTTGAGTTCGAGCAGGTGTGGTAGCATGGCACGGAAATCGCGTGCATTACTCATGCCCTCGACTAGAATAATCGTATTGCCATCGTCAAGGTCTGCCAGTAACACCAGCTTGCTCGGATTTGGGTCGCCGGGCATTAATGTCAGGCGGTTGATAGCCGAAAGGCGTACCTGTAGCGGCTCATCTTCCTGGCTCGTCACTGTTAACTCATCAGGATAAAGCCGTATCTCTTTGCCAATGCCGTAGCGCACAACGCTAATGGGTTGACCGCGATATGACTGATGTTGTGTCTCGTTCTCACTCATGTAATATATATCCATAATCTATGAAATCGTGATTGTGTCTATGTATGATATACGTCGTCAAGCGGAAATGGTTCTCGACGTACAGATTGTACAGCAACTTGTGCTATGCGTCGAGAGAAATAGAGAGTTGGTGAATCAGGGAGGCTAAAGAAAGCAAAGAGATATGCAATAATGACAAAATGGTCATTTTCGGGCAGATATCTTGACATTTCTTGCATGGAAGCTATACAATTCTGAACAATAAGGAAGAAAAATTATCTAAGGAACATATGTATGGCACGAGTAGGATTACTCGAAGATAACGAGCGTATTGCCCGGTTGAGCGCAACTATGCTGCAATTCGCTGGTCACACCGTCACGATTTATGACCGGGGATGTACCCTGCTCGATGACTTGATACCAGTACGCGATCTTATTTCATCATGCGATACGACTTCACTGGCACAATTACCGATAGATGTCCTCATGTTGGATTTACAATTGCCCGACATGCCCGGTATTGAGGTCGTGCAACATCTTCAATCCTACTCACATACGCGCACACTGCCACTTATTTTCTGCACGGCTGCGAACCTCTCCGAAATTGCCCTCGTCCTGCGTGTCGCACCACAAGCTAAAGTCGTTGAGAAGCCCTTCAAGTTACAGGCACTTGTCGATGCAGTAAGCGATGCGCTGATGGTGAAGAGCGTCACGAAGTAATCTTTGATACATCATAATGCACCTCTGTCAATGCCCTCAATGCCTATAACTACACAATCGCACGTTTGACACCTACCTCTGCCATACGATACTATCAAAGGTATAGACATTTGTATTTCTTATTGTTGCTCAGGAGGCGCACATGACACTGAAAGACTTTCAAGGCGCGGTAGCCGTCGTCACGGGTGGAGCAAGTGGTATTGGACTGGCAACTGCTTCCGCTCTTGCCGCGAAAGGCGCACATATTGTTCTCGCAGACATCAACGAACAGGCTTTGCAATCGGCAGTTGAGCATATCAAACAGGGACACGAAGCAACGCAGGTTTTCGGTGTGCCTACAAATGTCGCGGACGAAGCACAGGTCGAAGCATTAATGCAACGTACCCATGAGACCTATGGGCGTATCGATCTAGTGGTTGCCAGCGCAGGTCTTGGCAAAGGTGGCCCCATCGACCTGTTTACGGGTGAAGAGATGCAGAAAATGTTAAGTGTCAACTTCATGGGCATTTATCATTGTGTGCGAGCCGCACTTCCAACGATGCGACAGCAGGGAAGTGGACATTTTGTTTTCCTCAGTTCCGTCGCAGGGAAAATGGGTTCGCCATTTCTCACTGCCTATTGCGCGACCAAATGGGCTGTTCGTGGGTTCTCGATTGCCCTGCGTACCGAATTATATGGGACGGGCATCGACGTAACAACGGTCTATCCTGCGTGGGTCGATACCCCGATGATTAAGCAGGAGGAGCAGAGCGCGGTGAATTTGATGAGCATTGTTGCTATGCTTACGCCGGAGCAGGTTGCGTCAGAGATATTGACGGCAGTACATGAGGATAAGCATGACCTCACGCTTGCTCCCAACCCCGATATTGCGCTCATTCTTGAGGTGATGAAAGAAGACCCCGACAAAGCAGAAATGCTCGTCGGTGAAAGTTTTCACAATCGTATGCAAGAACTTTTTGCACAGGGTCAGCAAACCGCGTAGGCGCATCCTACTGGAAAGGGCGATTTCGTGCAACATCACGGCTACTTTGGGGCTGATAGTATTACATGGCGCATTGGGAAAGAGTCGATTCTATTGATTGGTGGAGCGCGTGCTGTGCTGATGCAACTCGCGCATCCACTGGTCGCAATGGGAGTTAGCGAACACAGTAGCTACATGACAGACCCGTTTCGTAGGACGATGCATACATTCCTGTTAGGACAACTACTGAGCTTTGGAACAACTGATGCTGCACGGAAGGCCGCTCGCACAATCAATCGCCTACACACGCATGTACAGGGAACACTTCCGGCAGAAGCTGGGAGTCACGCAAGTGGTACAAGCTACTTCGCACGTGACCCCAGACTTCTGCTCTGGGTTCATGCGACGCTTGCCGATACGATTCTGCTCCTCTATCCCATGTTCGTTGGCCCACTCTCAACTGAGGATCAGAATCGTTACTATCAGGAGTCGAAAGCGATGGCGCGTCTGCTCGGTTTACGCGAGGCAGATATGCCAGAGACCGCCGCAGACTTGCGTGTCTATGTTCACGACATGTCCTATAGCAATCAACTTGCCGCAACACCACAGGCACGACAAATTGTGCAACAAGTCCTCTATCCACCTGTTCCCGATTATCTGCGTCCTCTACTGCATGTGAATCTGCAAGTGACAAGCGCATTGCTGCCACCACCCATTCGTGACATGTTCGGGCTTGAATGGGGGCCAAAGCGCGAATTTGTCTTTGACCTCTCCACGCGACTCGTCAGGAAAACACTTCCCTATGTACCTCATGCGCTGCGTGTGTTGCCGATATCAAGGCAACTGATGGAGCATGATGAGATGCCGGATTTTGCGAACAGGCTCTTCAAACGTGCCTGAGCGACCTATGTATTAGTATGAAAGCCAGAAGAGCTATCATCCCCTAAACATTTACAGTGCCTGATGTATCAATGCCTTGATCGTTAGCTGCGACTGTGAGTTGGCTCTGCTCCCAAGAGTCATCGGTACTGGCAAGAAAAGCTGACCAACTCATACCGCTAGACGGCCACGCTTTCACCATACAGGTAAAACATGCACCCATGTAGAATGAGACCGTGACCGTGCCAGCCCCTGCAAGAATGGCAAGAACTCCTTCGTCGATTCCTGTTGCTGCTCCTGCCGCAGCAAGTGCTGCTAGCGTCATCTCCTCACCACCACCTGCTGCTTCCCATGCATCGTGCAGCTTATGAAGGAACTCTAACGTATCTGAGAGAGAGTCGAAAACTTGCCCCGGTGTTGGAAGTCCACTCGAACTCATACATGAATTGAAATCATCTGTAAAACTCATGCTTCCTCCTTCGTTGTCCCCTACAGAAACTCTTGTAGCTTTAATGATTTTGCAAGAAGCTGGACAATTCAAATTTTAAATGCGGGATTCAAGCTAATCATATGGGTTTTTACGTATGATCCATCGTCCGAGCCAGACCCTGATGATGGAGGTAAAGCTGCCGCCGCAGGTATGCGCTTTGGTAAGTCCACATTGGGAAGAGGTGGTAGGGTAGGTAGCGGTGTTTTTGGATTATTGACGATGCTGGAAGCTCCTTGCGTCACTGTATTGATATAGTCGGTCAATGCACCAGCCGATGTAGAAAGCGATGGTGATCGATCAGGAAACTGATCAGGATGGAGCAGCACGTAGTTGACCTCATTCAATAAAGTGACAGCCGCCTCACGATTCCTCATAAGTATGCCGATATTTTCCTGAGCAGCCGACAAGTCCACCCAGTTCGGTTCAAATGGGAGATCAAGCACCTTATAATCCTGAAGGAACGCTATGTAGGGGACACTTTTGTTCTCTATTGTCTTTACTGCATCAGCAAAGCCAAAGAGTTGATCTACGAGCGTGCTTACGTTCAACCCCTTCAGGGGATCTCCACCTGACTGGTTGATATACAGATTCGTCGTATGATTCATGACACTCTGCTGAAGCGAATTCGTGACTTGTGCGCTAGCACTGGCAGGAAATGTTCCGATTACACCAGAACCACTAACAGCCGAATGTACGTTTTGAGAATCGGTCTCGCTAGTCGTTACAATTTCGAGTACGACTGATACCTCTCCCCCGGTCTGGACACCCAGGACAAAGAAGTCGCCAAATTGTTCGCGGAATCGAGGTTCCTGCCCATTGCTCAACAGACTTACCGCGTCTGGTTTAAGCTGCACGTCTCCTACACTCATTTGCTGAAACGCATTTTGAACGGAGATATGAGCAACCAGCCAGACAGAATATTGGTGATACTGACATTGCTCGGCAAATTGAAACTTGGCATCGCCGCCGAAGAAGCTAAAGCCTGCGCTGACATCCGCCGAGATATTCAATGCCCTGTTCAAATCTTCTTGACTTTCCACCTGTGAGATCACGAGAAGGATTTTTTGTCCTTCCCCTGTTCCTGCAATAGCGTGTGGTGGAACTAGAGTGACTGCGTTGCCACGTATTTTTCCACCTAAACTATCTATGCCTACTCCGTAATCCATACCTAGTACGATATCCACATTTGCCATCCTGCTGCTCCTCCTTGTGAATGAGATATTGCTCGGTCCAGAGTTTCTTGTAAGGAAGTATAGCTGCTAGTCGCCGTCATCGTCTTGTACGTTCTGCTCATGCCCTTGAATATTCTTGCTCTCTTTTCTCAGCGTTCCGGGCGAAATGCCTGTGAGGTGCTTGAAATGCCGATTGAGATGGCTTTGATCCGCGAACCCTACTACTTGTGCGACTTGAGCAATCGTTTGTTCCTGCTTGAGCAACAGCGTTTTGGCACGCTCA
>DAIQNC010000355.1:0-4858 GCA_036788655.1 Ktedonobacteraceae bacterium | reverse complement strand
TCTCAAAATAAGGAGCAATTGGACTAATTGGTATTCATGTTACTTCGGCATTTTCTCTCTCGTTTTGCCCTTACGAGCAGTAGTTTTATTTATGAAGTTCGATATTTATGTAGTTATTTCTGCGTTCTGCCGATAACGTAGATACAGAAGATACGTATGTTATCACTCACACTCGAAGCACCCTGTAGAGTAGCGACGACATAGCAAGAAACATGTATCTATGCAATCTCGATATATCGAGCTGTGTGATGTATAACAATGGAGGTAACATCTGTGAAGACTTTATTTGCCCACATAAAGGGGAAGCATGGTACTCACAACAATCAGCAACACCCTCAACATCTACAATATATACGTCTGGCTGTCCTTCTCTGTAGCCTTGCCGCACTTTTCAGTGCCTGTAGTCTTTTTCCACAAACATCAGAAACAGGTGGAGGAACTGATCAGACGGGTCCATCAGTAACGCCCACAGCAACCCATGCTGCTGCGGCAACACCGACATATGTTCCTCCAACCATCACGCTTCAAGTGACAAATTGTCCGACGCTTGCTATCAACTGGGATGCGCTTGTTGGTACTCATAGCGGTGTCAACAAGGTGCAGCAGGTAACATGTGGAAGCATTGAAGGTGCTGGCTCTTTAGCTGCTCTCGTAAATGTGCGCTACTATGCGCCGGGAGCCAAATTAGATGTCTATGTCTACGATAATCTGGCAGGAACACCAAATCGTAGTTTCAGCGTCCAGGGATTGTACAATGGCGATGCTGTGGTTAGCTCGATAAACACGGTATCTACCGCAGAAGTCAGCCCGAAAGACACGGTAAAAGGCGCACCAGACCTTTTCAAGGACTATGCATGGAATGGCAGTGGATTTGCACAGGACCTCTTTCCTGGCATCTATCCTGAGATGACACAATATCAGGCTGATAAGACGCAAACGCTTATCAACAACGAGCTGGCAAACCCGAACATGAAACCAGTTGACGCATGGCAGTTGTCACCAACAGAGGTAACATCTCACCTTGCCTCTACCATCTTTCACTGGGGCAGCTACACACAGCAATCGTTGACGCCCAATATCAAGAAGCAGGTAACAATTACTGTTTCAGTGACCAATACCGGCTCCGGGGGCGGTGGTTTTACGGCAATTCTTAACCGTCTCGATGGCAATGTGAACAACATTCTTGAGGTGACACAAATCACGCCTTTCGATACAAACATCGCCTTGAGTAGCCCTGCTGTCAATGCGACACTACACAGTCCCATCAGTGTGAGTGGCTCTGCTACTGCTGCTGGAAGCGTTCTCGGCGAGGCAGTCGTCTATGACGATATGTATGTCCAGGTAGGCACTTCCGGCTCCATCGCAAGCCCTTCCAGCAGTGGTTATGTCCAGTTCTCAAAGTCGGTGAATTTTCAGCTCAATGCAAGTGGCGAACAGGAAGGCGTCGTCGCCTTCTACGAGACGAGCCAGAACAACGCCTTGTTAAGCAATCAGGTCGTTCTGATAAAGGTATTTCTTACAGCCTGATGCAAAGTTGGTAACAAAATCTTAACGGTGAGTCGATAATCATTACCAGATCATAACACTATGCTTTAGGAGATAGTGACCAATGAAATGCTATGCTTCTGATACTAACCGTATCCTGACAATATGAGAGCAATGCATTCATTTTTGAAAAGTGTTTTCCAAGTAATGATAATGAGAAACCGTAGTTGTCGTTTGTAGAAATTGTCTTCTAGTTATATGAATTCGAGGGAGTCTATCTTGAGCCGTTACTTTTCAAGCATAAAACGTTATAGTTGGGTCATCCTGGCTTGCGTACTACTGACCAGCCTCATCGGCTATTTCGTAACACGCGCAACACCGCAGGTGTATCAGGCTACTTCTGTGCTGTTTGTTGATTCGGGTGCGCCTGGTACGACCTATCAGGGTGGTCCTACAGCTTCAGATAATATCACCAGAGCACTTGGATACAGTGCAGAAATATTGACACTCTCCACAATGCAAAATGTGATTAACGCTGATCCGCAACTCAAGGCACATTACAAAGCCTCCGACCTTCTCATCGATGTCGTTCCTACAACATCGACAACTGCACCGACAATCACGTTGCTGGCAACAGCCCAGAAGCCTGCTTACGATGTATTGATGGCGAACGATGTAGCCACAACCTTCGCTAACATGATTCAAACCGCTGCACAACAACAGTTAGACTCACAGCGTAAGAACCTGGAGGCTCAGTTGACCACCTATCAGCAGCAAGAGACTTCGCTGGAAGGAAAGCTCGCTGCTACACCCAATACCGACCCTCATTATGCCGTATACAATGTTCAGTTGCAGGACGCTATCCATTCGGAGCAAACGGTTCAAGGCCAGCTTTTACTCTTACCGCCGACTGCATCACTCAAAGGTGATGTCAATGTTGTTCAGCTTGCTACTCCCTCTTCAGTAGTTGCCAGCACGAAAAATATTATCATTCTCGCTGCTACAGCCGGCATTGGCCTGTTGCTCGGCATATTGATTATGTTCTTGCTCATATTCCTCGATAACCGCGTGAACACGGAAGATCAAGTGACCGGGAAGCTCGGTATGGCCTACCTCGGTAGCCTATCCGCCAATAAGAGTATTCAGGATAACGGCGTTGTCGGTTCGCCTCAAACGCTTCAAGAAGCTGCTGACATATGTGCCAATCTCCATCTGACGAACACGGTGGGTGGTCAATGGCAAGCTCCACAGGGAGCAGTTCTCCTTGTCACCAGCAATCAAGCCGCGGAAGGAAGAACAACGCTGGCGACCGCTATTGCAAGTACGATGGCACAAAGTGGTAAGAACGTCGTCATCATAGATGGAAACCTGCGCCAGCCCTCCACGCACCTTGTCTTTAACCTGAATTCAAATGTTGGACTGAGTAATATCCTCAGAGGAACAGGACGTGAGCCTATTGACGATGCTATGCAACGCACAAAATTCCCGAACCTGTGGTTGCTGGCGGGTGGTAGCGCAATAAACAATCCTGTCGCGCTCCTTGAACAGCGTTTCCCATATGTTCTGTCGCAGTTACGCTCAAAGGTGGATGTCGTTGTGATTGATGGACCTCCTCTCCTGAGTGGTGCAGAGGCGAATGTACTGGCGGCTCAGGTTGATGGTGTGGCACTGGTGGTGGATACAAAGGTCGATAAAGTGCCGCTATTGATGCGTGCGAAACAGATGCTTACAACGCTAACGCATACTCCCGTCGGTATTGTGATGAACCGCGTACCACAGCGTAAACACAATCAATATTACGCAGCCGCGACCCCGATGCCAACGGTAAACATCAATAATGGTCAGTTAGCTCTCCCTGCGTATAACAGAAATGGCAGTGAGGCAGATGGCAGACAGCCTTCTACATTCATGATCGGAGGGCCAAACTTCATTCCTTCCTCACCCAATCGGCTGTCGTCACTGCCCAGCATCTCAACTACACCGGGACGAACTACGGTTTCTCCTCTTTATTCAGAGAATAATAACTCTGATCGGACACAGAAACCACATTCGCCTTCCGCACAGTAGTCCAGAAGGATAAAGAAAGCTGTATGCAAAGCGCAAATAGTCTTCCGCCAGGGGGAAGTACACTTAACATAGCAGAGCAGCTACGCCAACAACAGGTGCGCCATCGGCGCACCTTACAGATGCGTACATTGGAGTTCTGGTGGCCTCGTGTGTTAACCATCATCCTTGCTGCCGTCGTCGCTGTCGTACTGGGACAGTATGTCCTGATTTTTCCAAAGCCAATCCTTATTGGCATTGTCGCCATCGTTGCTGCCTTTTTCATAGTGAAATACACGGAATTCGGCTTGCTGGTTATGGCCGTTACTGCTACGGCCTTCTTCCCGATGGCCTTCCAGGTAAAGTCACTTGATGTCTATCCTGTTCTGCCTGTACTTCTATTGCTCGTTTTCACCTTGATTATACAAACAGCATTTCGGGTACGCGAGTTTGTCTGGCCTTCGTTCTGGGCAATATGGCCCCAGTATGGGCTGATTTTAGCCGCGATACTATCGACCATTATGATTCAGTTCACCTGGGTCGGAGGCGTCCCGAAAAAAGTAAGTAGCAGTCCTATCATTTATGATGAATTGTTTGGTGTTGCATTCTACTTCATTCCTTTGATTGTCATGACACTGGTAACACTCATACTTTCAAAGCGCGAGAAGTTGACGGTCTACATCATACGAACGTTCCTGATTGTAGGCTGTATCGGGTCAGCAATCGTTGTTATCGAGTTCAAGCGCATTGGAGCCACCATCTACACCTTCCGCTTTTCGGAGCCGATGATCTGGTGGATGAAGTTAAAAGCGTTGGCTCAGTTAATGTCACTGAGTGCAATGATCGCCTATGCCTACTGCCTCTATGCTAAAAACTGGAAGCTACGCATCTTCTTTGCCGCGCTTACTGGCCTATCTCTTCTCGGCGTCTACTTCTCCCTGGAGAATAGCTGGTGGCTAGAGATCGCTATGGCCTTGTTGACCATGACCATTTTCTATTCGCGCAAGTTCTTCTTTGCCTGTTGTGTCGCCGCGTTACCTGCTATACCGCTTATCAAAGCAGAACTCGCAAAGCTCTCAACGGTCAAAGCTGCCGACTACTATCGCTTTATCATCTGGCAGGATATGTTACGAGTCTGGAAGATGCGCCCTATTCTGGGTGTTGGCCCCGGCGATTTATGGAACTACGATCAGCATTTCACTCATCTGCCGCGATTTCTGCGCGATTTTAGCAAAACTGGTCTCGGCGTATCGCACAATGGCTTTATTCAAGTCCTGGGAGAGACGGGCGTTGTAGGAGAATTTTTCTACATAGCCTTTATCGCTGTCTT
>DAIQNC010000354.1:2904-4869 GCA_036788655.1 Ktedonobacteraceae bacterium | reverse complement strand
GCAATCTTGCCCGGAGCTAGAGCATCCAGACCGACGGTTCCGACCATCGCATCTCCGCCGCCTTCGGCGACTGGTATACCGGGGCGTAAGCTAAGTTCCTCCGCCGCCTCTCGAGAGAGACCCCCAACAACGGTTCCCATATCCAGGACAGGCCGGGGGAACTTCTCAAGCAGGTCATCCAGGCCGATACGTTGGTAGAAGTGTTGTGGAAAACCACCCTGATTCCGATCATAATACCAGCGCAGACTGGCGACGTTGATGCTTGCAGTCCATTCTCCCGTAAGACGGTACGTGATCCAATCGACATACTCGCACACATGATGAGCGGAAGCATAAATATCCGGTTCATTTTCTTTTAACCAGAGAGCTTTGCAGGGCATCCATTCCGCTGAGACGTTGGCAAAGCCATTATATTTGAGAGCCGGATCTCCTGATTCTGCAATACGATGTGCTTGATCGGCGGCACGAACATCCATCCACAGAAGCGCGGGGCGCAATACTCGATTGTGTTTATCGACAGCAACCACTGTACAGGTGGTCGCGTCCAGAGAAATACCAGCAATGGCTTCACGATCAATAGCATTGGTACTCATTACTTCCCGTACTGCCATTACCAGAGACGACCACCACTCAGCCGGGTCTTGCTCTGCCCAGCCAGGATGAGGATGCTTCAATGCGTATGGCTGGCTGGCGAATCCTACCGGAGTGCCTTCTTGATCGAAGACCGCAACGCGGACACTTTCCGTTCCTCCATCAATTCCCATGAAGTAAGGGCCGCTCTTCATTGTGAACCTCCTGTACGTAATATCACAGTGCTGAGGTTGGACACTCTGGCGATAAGCTCAGAGTGTCCTGAAAGTATACAACACCTACCTCTACTCTTTCAAACAACTCCCTGCGAAGCCCTGGACGATCTGGCGTTGGAAAAAGAGAAATGGTGCAGAGGCCATGCGTTATCTGCTCTCGCTCAAACACCCTCCTGATGCAGTTTTTTGCTTCAACGATTTGATGGCACTAGGGGCAATGTCCATGCTACACGAAGTGGGTCTGGACATTCCGCAAGACGTTGCAGTCGTGGGTGTTGATGATATTGAGGATGGACCTTACGCTATTCCCACACTCACAACCATTGCTCCCGACAAAAAGGAGATAAGCCGTCTAGCCGTATCATTATTGCTCGACCGAATTAAAGGTACACGTCAACAGCCATCAGCGTGCATTGCTGTACCCTTTCATTTGTGTGTACGCAAAAGTACGGTACGCTAGAGGTGGGTTTCACCAGTTTAATTGGGAGAAAAGAAGGAAAATCAAGAAATACAAATGCATGTATCAAGCTTCTACAAGCTTTTTTAGCAGAGGAAATAGTATCCACGTTGCTACAATGCTTTCTCTAAATCGAAATGATTGGGAACGTCATATGCTGTATGCAACAATCGTGCTGGTAGCCAGATATGAAATATTGCTCCACTACAGTCTCCCGAACGATTTTCGGCCCAGATACGCCCTCCGTGCGCCTCGATGAAGCCACGACAGATGGCTAAACCCAGTCCTACGCCACTACTGCTACGTTCTCTGCCGCCATCTATTTGATAGAAACTATCGAAAATACGCTCAGTTAGTTCTGTCGGTAATCCTGAGCCGTTGTCCGCGATGCTCACGCAAAGTCCTTCATCTTCTTGATAATTGACATAGCGAGCCGTAATCTCTATTATTGCTTGACTGCCGGAATGCCCGGCGTATTTCTGTGCATTTTCGAGCAGGTTTCGTAGCACCATTTCTATCCTGCGGCGGTCTACATATAATTGAGGTATCTCGGTGGGAAGAGAGAGGGAAATGCGTTCTCGCGCAACTTTCGCAGCCTCTATCGCTCGTGAAATTAACGTATCAAGTCGGCAATTACTGGGAACCATTTTGAGCGTACCCGCTTCCAGTTGTGACATTTCTAGCAGACTTGTGACCAGTTCC
>DAIQNC010000354.1:0-2891 GCA_036788655.1 Ktedonobacteraceae bacterium | reverse complement strand
GGACGATGCGTTGTAGAAAATCGCGCTGGGTGTAGGCATCTAGCTCTACATCGGTTTCTAGCAAGCTGGTTGCGTACCCCTTGATAGCGGTCAGGGGTGTGCGTAATTCGTGAGAGGCAATGGCGAGTAGATTTTTTTTGATTTGCTCGGCTTCATTCTGGCGCGTCACATCGTTATAGATTTTACCACGACCGATAACCTGACCCGTCATATCGCGTACCTCAAAGAGTCGCATCCGAATATCACGCCGCCCTGAAATGAATTGTCCCAGGTTATTATAATGTCCTGTGACTCGAAACTCTACTATTGGCTCGCCTTCTCCACATTCAGCACGACGGAGAGCCGTGTGATAGGTTTCAGGCGATTCCATCATAGCCTCTAAATACTCTTCATACTCTTCTCGATGATGACCTTGCAGTGTTTCGGGCAAGGTATCGTGTGCCGAAATGCCGACGAACTGTGTGTAACGATAGTTCGCATAGATAATTCTGCCCTCGGAGTCTTCGAGTAAGACGCCCTCGTCCATACTGCGCATAATCGCGTCAAGCGTTTGTAGGCGAGTATAGCTACGAGCATCACTTTTTTGAAAGAGGGTATGAATTTCGTCTTCCATTGTAGAGAAGGCATTGACCAGACGCCCGATTTCGTCCTGACGGCTTTTTTCTCGCCTCAGCAGACGACTAGCCGTAACTTTCACATCCTGATCCGGTTTGATAAGTGTAGCGGCCTGTGCAAGACGACTGAGCGGAGCAACCACCCAACCATGCATCACGAACCAGAAGACGCTGGCTCCGGCGATAAGCATGAGGAGCGCGATAATCAGGCTATGTTGAAAGCTAATGACGGTGGCAAAGGTCACATCACCTGGTCGCCCTACTATCACTGTCCAATTCGTACCACTTACGGGAACGTAGCTATAGAGCCAATCGCGTTGCTGATCCTGAGCTATCAAATGGCCTGATGTGCCTAAAAGCGCATTATGGAGACCGGGTATGTGTTGCAACAAATTTCCACCCGGTGCATCCCCTTTCGCACTTGCGATGAGTGTGCCGTGCATATCGAGAACCCAGATGCGAACCTCGCCATTCGAGGACAACTGTTGTTGAATTGACACAAGATGGGCGTTCAACTGTGTCAATGCCGCCGTATTCTGCCCGTGTGTTCCGACATCCTGTGCAATGGCTTGAGCCAGTCCCAGGTCGGCTTGCTGTGCGCTCTGTTGCAATGCATCGCGCTGGAAAAAGTAGAGTTCCGCACCGCCAAGCAGGAGCGGAATCACAAAAAGACCATAAAAAACAAGCAGTTGCAGGGCTATTTTGCGCTCCAATATTTTTAGCATAGCTCATCTCCGTCGGAAAACACGATCTATTGGATAGTAGTATACCTTATGAAGGAACGTAGCAGAGAAAATATTTATATTTTTGTTTACATCATGATGTGCTACGTTTACGGGATTGTTACAGATTTTCGTGTATACTATTGCTATTGACTGGCATCATGGGTGAGCAACAGCAGAGCATAGGAGGACCAATGGCGGCTCTTCAACTCGAAGCGAAAGAGGATATTTCGGTAGAGGAGACAAACGAATCTATCGTGCCGATTATCGTTGCCAGTACGCTTGGTTCATCTATCGAGTGGTTTGATTTTTTCTACTATAGCTTTTTAGCCGTTACCGTCTTCCCGCTCGTCTTTTTCCCACGTCTTGATCCTGCTGTCGGTATCATAGCCTCGTTTGCGGCGAACTTTGTAGGCTTTGCGGCACGTCCACTTGGGGGTATATTTTTCGGGCGCGTGGGTGATCGCGTGGGACGCAAATCGACGCTAGCAGCGACGTTGTTGATGATTGGCCTTACGACAATGCTCATGGGAGTGCTACCCGGTTATGCTACGCTGGGAATAGCAGCACCTCTCTTACTGGTGACACTGCGTTTTCTGCAAGGTGTTGGTGTTGGTGGCGAATGGGGCGGCTCTGTACTGCTCACGATGGAGTCCTGTAATCAGCGAGCGCGTGGCTTCTGGACAAGCTGGCCCCAGGTAGGAGTACCTGTTGGTCTCATGCTTTCCTCGGCTTCAGTATTACTCTTTAGAAATCTCTATCCTGGTGATGCATTTCAGAGCCTCGGCTGGCGTATTCCTTTCCTGCTCAGTACAATGGTGGTCGCTGTTGGACTATACATCCGTCTTCGTATTCCTGAGACGCTCGCTTTCTTACGTGTGAAGGCGCAGCAGCGAACGGCTGTTCCTCTGTGGCATATCTGGCAAACACGCTGGCGCGAAATAGTGTTTTCGGCCTTGATTCGTTCTGGTGAACAGGCTCCTTTCTATTTATTTACGACCTTCGCTCTCTCATACGGCGTTGCCTACCTTCATCAGGGGGCATCGTTGTTCTACACAGGTCTGGCGGTTGCCTCTGGCATTTCATGTCTGACCATCCCATTTTTCGGTGCTGTTTCAGACCGTATAGGACGGCTCCGTATGGCGAAATGTAGCGCATTGGGAATGATAGGTTTCGTATTTCCTTATTTTCTGCTCCTCAATACGAGAAGCCCCATTCTTATCATACTCTCTATGGTACTCGCGCTTGGGCTGGTTCATGCCAGCTTCTACGGGCCTCAATCATCGCTGATTGCTGAACGGTTCAGTACAGAAGTTCGTTATACGGGGGCATCGTTGGGCTACCAACTGGCCTCAATTATTGCAGGTGGCCCCGCACCTATTCTCGCAACCTACCTGATGACACATGTGTCGTCTCAGTCGAGTGCTGTTTCGGCATGGGTGTTCATTGCTCTCTATATTATTGTCATGTCCCTGCTATCGTTGCTCGCCGCGTTCTTCCTCAAGGAATACGCAGGAAGAGCTGTTGCGGACGACTATCTATAAGGGTTTTCCTC
>DAIQNC010000353.1:0-4874 GCA_036788655.1 Ktedonobacteraceae bacterium | reverse complement strand
AAATCGCTTTCACAGGGCGAAGATGTCGATTTCTGCCGACGCTTACTCGCTACTGGCAAGCATATCTTTTATGTACCACAAGGCACGGTTTATCATGACTATAGGAAGGATGTCAAAGCATTTCTCGGCATCCGAACAGCGTATGCGACCGCTGAAGCCTCGTTGCTCAAACTGCATCCCGATGAAAGACGTGTTCTTGTCTTGCCACCCGAACAGGCATCGTTCGCAGGACTAATAATCAGTGCTTTATGGAGCCTGTTGCGTCCTCGCACATCTGCTACTGCTCATATTGTTGCTGTGATGAGTTTATTTCTTGCCCTTACTCATATGTTGACGGGTACTAAGCGTAGACAACGAAAACTACAGCAGCAAGGTATATTCTTCATTTCAGCTCACAGCGTTTTCATCGCCACACTACGCGGACATCTTGCATACACGTATCACCTATGTAGACATTTGACGCGCTACTATACACTTCCACTCTTGCTCATTGGACTGCTCATACCGCCGTTGCTTCCTGTAGCGATTGTGCTATGTGGCATTGTTATTGGCGTTAATTATGTGCGATTGAAGCCTGATATTCACATAGGATGGTACGCGCTCTATTCATTGCTCGAAGATTGCGCGTATGAATGGGGCGTGGTGAAGGGTTGTGTGAAGGAGAGGATGTGGAAACCGTTGTGGCCTGTGATAAAGAGGCAAGTGTAACGACGTTTGCAGAGATAAAGTAGGAAGACTATCACATCATCCCTGGAAGTGCAGTAGGCAAGAATATGACTAATGCCCCATACACGATCAATCCAACACCTGCGAACAAGCTAATTTGCCGACCAAAGGGTAGCACTTTTTCAGCGAATATCAACGCAGTGACCAGTGCCATCACAGCAATATTCATGATGCCAAGCGGAAAGAGGATCAGGAACAGTAGCCAGCAACACCCTAGGCAAAACGCTCCATGCTCCAACCCCATGCGGAAAGCTCCACTATAGCCATCATGCCAAGAGCTAAGGATGAATTGCAAAGGCGTTCGGCATTTCGACAAACAGATATTCTTTAAGGGTGAAAGTTGATAGAGACCTGCCAACAACAAAACACCCCCACCAAAACGTGAAGCGTTTTGCATAAGCCACATAGATGATGCCGCGAGCCGCTCGGCTCCAAGAGCAAGAGGGTATGCTATGACTCCACTTAGAGACCAGATAAGCAGGTAGGCACTGGCAAAAACCCAGGTGGGAACAAAGGGATGTCCTTGCGCCTGTTTGCTGGAGTAGATTCTAGTAAACATGAGGATCATCGGGGCTGATGCAGGGAACATCATAGCTATCATCATAACGGTCCATATGATGATGAACAATAATGCGCTCATACCCATTGTCAGGCCCATCGCTTGATTCCTCATCGTGTTTGCTTGCCAGATGAGAAATGCCCAGGCAAGGGCAGACAAGATGAGGAGTCCGCCCAGTATCATGTAACGTTCGCGTTGGAGTATATGGGTAGTAGAATGAGCCACTCTATGCTCCTGTGAGATAAGCTAGACACCGTTTCTATGCATTTGACCAATTGATCGATGCATAGTGACCATTCTTGCCAGAATTATCCCAACTCATGCCATAGTCTGCCCAGGTGCTTTTTTGTTCGCCAACTGCCATTGCCACTTGAGGAGCAAAAGGATGTGCATTACGCGCCCATATTTCGTTATTGGGATCCAGACTTGGAAGAGGGTGGACAGCTAGATGCATAACGTTGGGAATTTCGACGGAATGGCGTTTCCCCGTTACGTTAAAGGTGATTGGTACGACTTTTACACCCAGTACAGTAGAAATGAGAGGTGCAAGCGCACTCAATGGGCCACCAGCAGAGCCACCAAAGATTGCTCCAAGAGATTGACGTTGCTGCTCATCAGCTCGCTCATCCAGATAAAGTGCTACAGACCAGTTTCCTTCTGCCATAGGCCCTGGTGTACGTGCGATCATGCCAACATTCAGGTTATCAAGTGTGACGTTACCATAGCTACCATTATTGATATGGAAGGCAAAGGCAACCTCACAGGCTCCTTCTGTTGGTCGAGAGGTCAAAGGTGGGTTCGGGGAAATAGTACAAGGACATGCTACAGCACAGTTGCAGTTCTCGAAATACTCTCCAGCAATTTGCCAACGTGTCTGTGTTGAAGTCATGCGTCACCTCCATGTGCGCTTTCTTCATTAGCTACAACAAAGTATTCCCAAAATGAACCTTGACACGGGGTGCTTCCATTTAGTAAGATAACACATCCTTTCCCCAAAAACAACCCTTCATCCCTCTATCTATCCAACACACATTCAGGGTCTCGAATGCTCAATTTCTGATGCACAAACCATTTTGTGGCGGGACAACCACCGTGACAGGTGTTATACTGCCCACAACCAGCACAGGCTCCGCTTCCCATGCTGCGGTAATAGTCGAAGAGCAACGACTCACGCCATATCTCGCGGAAGGTCTGGGAATGCAGATTGCCGGCCTCAAATTCGGGAGCCTGGAAGAAGGCACAGGGGTAGACTTCGCCCTCTGGACAGATACAACATGTGGCAGTCGCGGCCCCACAGATATCGAGACCTGCGAGTTTCTCACCGAAAGCATTAAGATGGAAGAACGAGTCTGCCGTCAACACATCGGGATGCATGGTGAGCCAGTGCGTGAAGGCACGATACTGCTCCTGCGTTGGATGCAAGTCAGCCCACACATCCTGTCCTCGGCCCGATGGACGGAGCCGTGTCACGCGCAATTTCGCATTGTGACTTGCCGCAATAGCGTAGAGGGTGTCCAGTTCATCAAAGCTATAACGGGTTAACACACTGTTGACCGTCAGGCTATGGTCTTCTGCCGCTAATAGTTCCAGGCCACGTAGCGCACGTTCAAAAACGCCCTTACCACGAATACGGTCATTCGTAATAGCTGTGCCACCATCAAGGCTCACCTGAAAATAAAGTGGATTGAACTGCTTGAGGCGTTTGGCACGTTGTGGAGTAATGAGTGTCCCATTCGTGCTGATACACATCACCAATCCACGCTCGGTACAGCGTTCGAGTACCTGCCAGATGCCAGGATAGATGAATGGTTCGCCACCGCCAAAGTGTATCTGAAATACTTGCATCTCCGCCAGTTCATCGACCAGCGCAAGCGATTGTTGCGTCGTCAACTCTCCTGGTCGCCGTCGTCCCGACGCAGAGAGACAGTGGATACAGGCAATATTGCAGGCCGCCGTAATCTCCCATGTCACCGTAATAGGAGCAGAGAGACCGCCTTGCAGAAAGCGTTGAGAGCCACGCCCCTTTGCTTGCGGCGTCATCGTCCCCGTCTGTTGCATCGCCTGTAATGCGAGAGGATGCACACTACCTATCTTGCCACTGACAGTACGACCAGAGCGATCAATAAAGCGCACAAGTTCCGCCATAAATATTTCTCCTCTATTAACTGTGGTTCGATAATTTATTATCGGCTTCCTCTTGCTAGAAACACTCCGACAATGAACTGTCGGGCTACAGAGAGGCAATGATTATTCGATGAACAAGAAACCACGCTGCACAAGGTCATCGAGTGCTGATTGCAGTTTCTGCTTGCTCGCATCAGAATAACGACGTTGCGCGATAGCAACACTAACATTCCCTTCGTGCTGCTGTTGTCCGGCGAGGAGCAATTCTATCAGTGCAGGAGAATTTACAAACGAGAGCGCACCTCTGTCAGCGCAGCCATATTTATAGAGGATGCCCCCGAACGCTTCACGGCGAATCTTGACCTCGGCTATGAGTTGGTAGCTTTGTGTGGAAGTAAGCACGGTGAGGAATCTCCTTACTTGAAGTGGCACGTTAAATAAGGTTTGTACTAGCAAGCATACCTGGAAAAGTGAGATGAGTCAAATCATTCTTTTTTATTATCTTTACTATTCCAAAAAGTTATGATATACTACTGCTGTGTAAAGCAAGTGGCATATTGTCAGGCCCCCTACTATGTCTCCATTATGCCACACCTATTTCGGTACAAACAAACACAAGGAGAAGGTTTCATGAGCGTTAATCACGAGCATGATACGAGTGTTTCTAAAAGAAAGCTAGATACACTTGTTCTCGGTTACATGGTCAAACGCTTGCACCTGGCAGTTCATAGTTGTGGCTCACTTCCTGCCCCATTGTCGCCTTCAATCGGGAAATTGCCGGAGCGAAATGAACGTCTGCATCGAGTTGTTCTCTATCAGCCGCAAGAACTCCTGCTCAAACGTCGTTTTCATTTTGTTGGCTTTATGAGCAAGATGCAAGGAGATGTGGCGCAAGGTGTTATAGATGAAATTGGACAGATAGATGCACAGTTGATAGAAGACCTGACAACATATGCAGGTATTCTAAGTTACTCTTCACTGGAACTGCGTCACGGTCAATGGTGCAATCTAGTGATACTCGATGATACAAATGTAAAGAAACAAATTAAAGAAATTGAGAGACATACGTATGCCGTTCACCATCTTGCACACAACTATTATGACTGGATACGTCTTCATCACGGGGTACTGTTTGAAGGATTAGATTGTACAGAAATGCGACTACAAAAAACAAAATACTACACGTTTCAAAAGGCTCAACATATACCTGTGATGCGAGAAGACATGTATATCGCTATTGCCTGAAAATAAACGTTTAACACGTATTTTTAGTAGCAATCTTCACAATTGGACGAGTTGCTCGATAGCTTTGCCGCCTATGTTCCGCGTCAGGAACGATCAAAGTGGACAGAAATTCCCGATAAATAGCATATTTGTTCCTCGTTTAACATACGTCCACCATGAATCGCCTATCTGTAGTCTGACGATGTATCGCAGACGCGCTTCCACACTGTTCAGAGCGCGT
>DAIQNC010000352.1:1535-4885 GCA_036788655.1 Ktedonobacteraceae bacterium | reverse complement strand
CCCTATCGAGTCGTCAGGTTTGCGTGGACTGACACCGAGGCAGTAAAACGACCAACATTTGATGGTTCTCCACGCTTCGGGCCATGAGCATCTATGGTTCATGAGATAGATACATTCGCGCTCTCTCGCTGTGATATTCGTTGGAAGTACAGGTGCTTGCAAATCGAGTAGCGCAATCGCAAGCAAGTCGAATGCTCTCACGTTCGATGCGTCCACGACGCAGCATTGCCCACCACATTCTCGGCAGTAATGAAATGTCTTCCATAACACCTGATTATAGGCTTGAAATAGCTGTGATAGCTGCTGAACGAACGTCTGAGCAGATTCATATGTCCATTGCAGTGCATAATCCGGTACGTCGATGGTATCGCTATTGATTTTCCATGCTGCCACAGCTTCCTGACAACGTGCAGCAGCATCCCCGTTTGAGACATAGACGTGCTGATATTCGGGATGTCGTGTCAGTTTCATTATCTACTCCTATCAGTCAACCAATTATCTGTAGTCTGACGATTTATCGCAGACGTGCGGCATGAGTACCCGTCTGCGATAAATCGCCAGACTACAGATAGGTGTTGTCTGCCTGTGGCACGAAGTTAGTCTATACAGTATCATACAATCATATATTCAGAGTAATCAGTAGGAAAAAGGTGTTTCATTCATGAAACTGGGACTTTACTGGTCTTACGCAACGCGCTCGCTTGTGCGGGGAGGCCAGCGCACAATATTAGCAATTTTCTGTGTTGCGGTAGGTGTGATGGCGATTGTGGCATTGCAACTGGTGGGAGCGAGCGTGAATCAGGCTCTGATTGGCAATGTGGCAGAGGCGAACGGCGGAGATATTCGTGTCAACGCTGGAGTGGCTCCGTTGCGCCCAGGCGACCTTGCACTATTCAACAGCTTGAAACAACAGGGACGTATTACTGATTATGCGACGGGGAATAGCTCAAGTGGCACAGTATCGCTTGCATCAGGTGGAACGGTTGCATTCAATGTTGTTGCTGTATCGAGCAATTTTCCCCTTATTGGACAGGCCAGCTT
This sequence comes from Ktedonobacteraceae bacterium, assembly GCA_036788655.1. Classification (GTDB taxonomy): domain Bacteria; phylum Chloroflexota; class Ktedonobacteria; order Ktedonobacterales; family Ktedonobacteraceae; genus JBBQVS01. Next base: position 3,844 of record DAIQNC010000352.1, on the reverse strand, counting down.
TATTGCGCCTTCGTCAAATCTGACCATTCAGCAAGTTGTAAACGGGCAGAATGTCGCTGTGAGTTCGCATGTCTATCAGGAATTGGGAGCGCATATTGGTAGCACGTATCGCGTTAAACTGCTTGATGGACGTATTATACCGATTGTGGTAGCGGCAGAGTTTCAAGAAGGCGGCGCATTTCAGGGTTCACAAATCGTTGTCGCACAAAACGAACTCGCATCGTTGCCGGGGCCAAATGGCTCGCCATTGCCATCACAATTTAGTACCATTTATACCACCGTACCTTCCGCAAACATCAATTCCGTGCAGCAGACGTTGAGCCAGGATTTTCCATCGGCGAACGTGGTTACTTCACAGGATTTGCTCAAAAGTCGGCAGAGTCAGGTAGACCAGATACGGCTCTTTCTGCGTATCGTCGGCCTCATCGCGCTTTTTATTGGTGGCATCGGCATTATCAATACTATGCAGGTGTTGTTGCGACGAAGACAGGTCGAGATAGCTATGCTCAAGACAACGGGTTATCGGCAAGTAGACCTGTACGGTCTCTTCGGCTTAGAAGCTGCGCTCCTGGGACTGATAGGGGGCATTGTTGGAACGGGGGCAGGTATCGGAGCAAGCTATCTTGTGCGTACTGTCGTCGAACACGCTTTTACGCTGCATCTTCCCATCGTACTTGATTGGTTTACTATCGGCTCCGGTTGCGTCATTGGTCTGTCAACGGCATTAATCTTTGGCTTGCTGCCAATTGTACAGGCGAGCCAGATACGTCCACTCTCGGTGCTACGCGAGGGCGGTGAAAGCATCAAGGCAAGTTCGTGGGCGACAACGATAGGCTTGCTGGTATTGTTGTCTATCTTATTTGTCGCTCTTGCTACCAGCATTCTTGGAGACTTGATAACAGCAATTACAGCAGTGTATGGAGGGGCAATAGTCGTTCTCATCCTTGCGCTGGGGCTTGGTCTGCTCGTGCTGGCAATCTCGAAGTTGCCTGTCTATGAACGTCCTGATGCGCGTATGCTCCTGTGGATACTTTCTGCATCAGGCATCGTTGTCTTGTCATCGCTTGCTTTTGCGCTTCTGGGCTATATTGGAACGATGTCGCACACCTTCGCAGTACAGCATAACAATAGTACGGTTGGTATCTACATTCTTGCTGTCCTCGGCGGTCTCGGCATTGTGCTTGTAGGAGCCTCGCTCGTTTTTCTGCTAGCAACACTGCTTGATGCCTTCGTCATGTTTCTGCCTCGTGCCTGGAAAACGCCCGTCATGCTGGCATATCGCAACATGGGGCGACAGCGTGTACGTACCACGACAACACTCACCGCTCTCTTCGTTGGCATCTTCGCTATCGGCCTCGTGCTGGTACTTGGTCAAGGTATTCAAAATACGATTAACGATACGCTCAGTACCCTGTTTACGCGCAATGTCTTTGTTGTCGTCTCGCCTCGACAGAGCGGACGTATAGCGACTCGCATTCCGTCGCTCAAAGGTGTAGATACAAGCAAAACAGAGATGAGTACCGTTGTCCCTCGGCTCTATCCGCTTTTCATCAATGGACAAGACGTGAACACTGTGTTGAGAGAGACGCCTACGAGAGGAACGCTTGATCGTGGAGATGTCGCAAGTGGCTTCAATAGTATTCAAGGCTTCGACGTAAAGCAAGGTGGAAATAGCATTCCAGCGATTATCTTTAGTGCTGGGCGCAACCTGACTGAAACCGACGCAGGAACAAATAATGTGCTTGTGAATGCGCGTTTAGAGGGTGCGCCTCTGAATTTGCGTCCTGGTAATCCGCTTATCATACAGAGTGCGGATGGTAAGGTGACGAAGGTGCTGACCATCGTAGGCTTCTATGACAACTCCGATCCTACGAAAAATCCTATCTTTGGTTCCATACTCGCTGACAAACAGGTGGCAGAACAACTTGGGAGTTCCTCGACGCTTACAGTCTTCTCGCTACGAGTAGACCCGGAACAATTGCCGGGCTTCAAGCAGAGCATCACGACGCTCGTTCCCACTGCACTTGTTTTTAGCGTCGTCGATATTGACGCGCTCATCAATCAAGTGCTTGACAACCTTATCATCATGTTGACGACGTTAGCCTCATTAGCCATGATTGCTGGAATTGTGATTATCGCTAATGCAGTAGGATTGGCAATGCTAGAGCGTCAACGTGAAATCGGCATTCTCAAATCGGTTGGCTACACGAGCAGGTCTATACTGGCAACCGTTCTCATCGAGAATGCACTGGTAGGCTTTCTTGGGTCGCTAGTGGCTATGCTTCTTGTGGCAGGAGCTATCGCGGTAT
>DAIQNC010000352.1:849-1525 GCA_036788655.1 Ktedonobacteraceae bacterium | reverse complement strand
AGCAAGTTTGTGTTGCAGATAACACTAAGCATTGGTGTAGGTCTCATCGCACTCATTGTGGGCGTCACGATAGTCGTAACGATGCTGGTGGCGATGCTTGTGTCGTGGAGAGCGACACGTATCAAGCCGATTGAGGTGTTGAGATACGAATAACTGTGTGGGGGCGTTATTCTATAACGCCCTGGTTCCATACAAATATCGTTTATCAGAAATTCCAAACGTCCAGCACACGAGACGCGAGGGCGTTATAGAATAACGCCCCTACGAATCAACGCAGGTTATTCACCAGCCGTCGTGCCGTGTGTAGCCACATCTCCGGCGTATCATCGGGAATGGAGCAACCGTTGGCGAGGATGAGACGATGACCTTTGGTCTGCGAGATGGCGGACATAATTTCGTTGTCCAGTTCGGTCTCGCTTCCTTTCGTGAGTGCGCCGCGTTCGTCGAGGCCACTCATTAAACATTTGTCGGTCATGCTGTATGCCTCGCTCAGGCTGGGGCCAGTGATGCGGTCACTCCAACTCAGCACAGGAACGGGATAGTCGAGAAAGTCCTCGAAGTAAATAGTATCACCACTCTGATTCGGGTCGGCGTGAATATGCACAACGTTGAGCCATCCCTTACTTGCTCCCTCTAATGCATAGAGGTCGTAGGGGCGTCCGAAGTGTGCGTATTC
>DAIQNC010000352.1:0-839 GCA_036788655.1 Ktedonobacteraceae bacterium | reverse complement strand
GGTCAGGTCTGCACTGGTCGCGCCCATGCAGGAAAAGAAGATGCCACTAGCTCCAGCTTCAACGGATGCCTCGAACAGGTGACGCAGATTGGCGGCAACTGTTCCCAGTCCTTCAAGAATAGGCTCTGGATTTTTACGTAGTTCTTCAAAGGCTCGCTGCTTGCCCATTGAGCGCATGATGTATGTCAGAGGGCTAAAATGTGTGGCGATGAGTGGGTAATCGTTGCCCAATTCAGCACGTAGTGTACGAATACTGAGAAGCTGTTGCTGAAAAACAGGCGTGTCTAGCTCTAACTTCGGCAACATACGTACTTGATCGGCCTCGACAAGAGGCGTTGGTGGGTCTGGATAAGCCAAATCTGGCATGATTTTCACGATATCCAGATCGAATTTCTGCTGAAAAAACTCCAGAGTGAGTTGTGCCATACGTTCGCCCGATCCCTCTGGCTTGAAGTGATGCCAGAAGCAAAAAGGAACACGGTCTACTTGCTCACCTTTGAGGGCGGCATGAACACGCTCACTCGCGGTCATCGTTGTTGCCATGTAGTCTATACCTCTTTATTCGTATTGCCCGGATTGTTGAACATCATCTGGTTGTATCTCGAATGTTGTCGTTGGTGGCCCCTGCGGTGTAAGAGGATTTGCGCTCAACCCTTGAGCATAACGGTTACGGTCATACTCAGATTGTTTCGTCTGCTCATTTCCCTGAGCCTCTAACAGACCATCTACCCAACGTGCGAGGAGTGCGCCAATCACGGCTCCGCCCGCAAGCATCGCAACCTTTGCTAGCGTTGTTACATTGTTACTCATACATGTTCCCTTTCATTAGACTCCCTGCT
>DAIQNC010000351.1:0-4885 GCA_036788655.1 Ktedonobacteraceae bacterium | reverse complement strand
CAAGTGAGATATGTCAGTCTGCATCACAGGTGCTTGCTCATAATCCCGATGATTTGCCATTTACATTGCTCTACTTGCTCGATAGTAAAGACGCTACCGCATATCTCGTTAGCACGTCCGGTTCGGTTCCATCTCCACTTGCTCGGTCTGAGCGTATTCAGCTTGACAATCCCCATCAAATCTGGCCGCTTTCCAGTGTACAAGAGAGTGGTCAAAACAAAGTTGTGAACAACTTACAGGCACGTTTCGGTGAACCTGGAGGTGACCATCAGACATTCATACCTATGGCGCAATCTGCACAGGTACTACCACTTCTGCGTCCAGGCCAGACCACGCCATATGGATTTCTTATTGCAGGTATCAGTGTACGTCGCGCACTTGATGAGTCCTATCAACAATTTTTGTCACTGCTCGCAGGTCAGATTACAACCTCCCTGGCAAACGCTCGCTCTTATCAGGAGGCTCGTGAGCGTGCGGACGCGCTTGAAGAACTTGACCGTGCCAAAACTGTCTTTTTCAGTAATATCAGTCATGAGTTCCGAACACCACTCACACTCCTGCTTGGCCCGATTGAAACGCTTCTTGCAGATGATGCGTCACTTACTACTGAACAACGAGAGGCTCTGGAGATTGCGAGGCGCAATGCCTTACGACTGCTCAAACTCGTGAACACCTTGCTCGATTTCTCACGCATCGAAGCAGGGCGTACCAATGCAGTCTATGAACCGACTGACCTTGCCATTTTTACCGCCGACCTTGCTAGTTCCTTTCGTTCCGCAATCGAACAGGCAGGTCTCTATTTGACCGTTGAAATGCCTTCACTTTCTGAGCCTGTCTATGTCGATCATGATATGTGGGAAAAAATCGTACTGAACCTGCTATCGAATGCTTTTAAATTCACCTTTGAGGGTGGTATTCGAGTTGCCCTTTCTCAAACTGGCACTGATGTATTGCTCACCGTGCAGGATACCGGTACAGGCATAGAATCCGATGCGTTACCACATCTCTTTGAACGTTTTTACCGCGTAAGAGGTGCGAAATCACGTACTTATGAAGGAACAGGCATTGGTCTCGCTCTTGTACAAGAACTGGTTCATTTGCATAGCGGCACTATAGACATACAAAGTCAGGTCGGAGAGCATACACACGGCACAACTGTGACCGTTACGCTTCCGAAAGGTATTGCTCATCTCCCTACCAATCATATACAAACAATCCACAGTCCCCTTCCAACATCTCTCGGTGCTAGTCCTTTTGTAGAAGAAGCTCTCCGATGGCTTCAACCAGAACAGGAGAGTATGCCGACTGTGGCCTACGAAGATACATTAGTTGCTTCAATCACAAATAATGAAGTCCAGTCTTCACATATTCTTGTAGTTGATGATAACGCCGACATGCGCGACTATATTGCTCGCTTACTACAACCTCAATATACTGTAGAGACAGCTCACGATGGGCTAGCCGCATTGACAGCGATACGCAACCGTATTCCCGACCTCATTATCTCGGACATCATGATGCCTATTCTGGATGGTATAGAGTTACTTCGCACGCTTCGCATCGACCTGAATATACAAACACTACCAGTCATACTACTTTCTGCACGTGCTGGCGAGGAGGCAACCATTGAAGGTTTGCAAGTAGGTGCGAACGATTACCTCGTAAAGCCGTTCTCAGCACGCGAACTGCTCGCAACCGTCAAGGCTCGGCTTGAAATCGCACGTGTTCATGAGAATGCGCTGACTGAGGAGCGTGAACAAGCTATACAACTACGCCAACTTGCGGAAGAGCGCACATTGCTGTATCAGCAGGCACAGGAAGCCACGCAACAGCGTGATGAGTTGCTAGCAATGGTTTCTCACGACCTGAAAAATCCACTTGGAGCCATTAAAGGATACGCACAGATATTGCGTCGAACACTTGTCAATACACCTGAGTCTCTCGAAGAGCGAGTACAAACAAGCCTTGAACGTATCGAGGCAACCACGAATAGAATGACAAGTCTCATTAATGAACTGCTCGACCTTTCACACGTCTATCGTGGACAGGTATTGGAGCTGATTCGGGAGCCTGTTGATCTGGTGGCACTGCTTCACGCCGTTGTCGCAGAACAGCAGCATACGACACAGCAACATCGCATTACCATTGAGTCTTCCGTCGAATCACTTATCATCAAGGGCGACAGCGCACGGCTTGATCGCGTTTTCTCGAACTTGATATCGAATGCCATCAAGTACAATACTGACGGTAAACCTATCATCGTGTCACTTTCACGAGCGGAGACGCCACAGGGGACTGTTGCAGTTGTCGAAGTGCGCGACCAGGGTATAGGCATTCCTGCCTCAGAACTGCCGCACGTCTTCGAGCCATTCCGTCGCGCAAGCAATGTTGTCGGTACGATTCGCGGAACAGGCATTGGCCTTGCCAGCGCACGTCAGATCGTTGAACGGCATGAGGGTAGCATAGAAGTACAGAGTACCCAGGGTGTAGGCTCGGCATTTATTGTGCATCTACCCTTGACGGAATAAACTGTATGTCTAATGGCTAAAACGCTTTTTGCATTTTTTGTGTTATCTCGTATGCCTCACGCACTGTACGCTCAATCAGTTCTCGTGAGGTTGGAATATCGTGAATCAGGCCGACGTTCTGCCCTGCCCAGACGAAGCCCTCATCGAGAATGCCTTGAAGCGAGGCACGTTGGTTTACTTCACCCTTTATGAGTGGAAGTAGACGACGAAAGCGTTCATCGGGGGTTGCCTGCTCTTTCTCAAGCTCGGCCTCGACTTTCAACAGATTTTCAGCCGCTCGGCCTTTTAATACACGTGCGGGGCGTCCGATAGCTCGCTCGACTACCACAGTATCAGTCTCTTGTGCTTCGATAAGTGCTTGCTGATAGTTGGGGTGGGCATTACTTTCGCGTACCGCGACGAAGCGTGTTCCAAGCTCGATACCATCAGCACCTAATGCGAGGGCAGCAGCGAAACCACGTCCATCAGCAATGCCGCCGCTCGCCAGCACAGGTATCTTCACCGACTCGACAATACGCGGCGTTAACACCATCGTACCGATATCGTCGCGTCCGAGGTGTCCGCCGCCCTCGACGCCGACTGCTATAACTGCATCAGCACCTAACGACTCCGCCTTACGAGCCGCACGTACTCCTGCGACCAATACCATTGTGCGAACAGAAACGCCGCTCTGTTGAATACGTCGCAACAGTGGTTCAGGATTGCCACCCGTAATGCTAATGACCGCGACCTGCTCCTCAAGTGCTGCGTCGACAAAGGCATCGAGTGGTATATGACCAATGGGGAAATTGACACCAAAAGGCAAGTTCGTTAACTGCTTCGCCTTCTGTATGTCCGCTTGCAACGCCTCTGGTGTCGAGAAGCAGGCACTGCCAATCTGTCCTAAGCCACCAGCGTTCGAGACGGCAGCAGCTAATTCGGCATAGGAGAGATGTGAGAGGCCGCCCTGAACAATGGGGTAACGTATTCCAACAAGTTCTGTGAAGCGCGTGTGCATATGGTGAGGTAGCAGGGAGTCAGAAGGTGAAGTGGTCAATGTTTCGTTCCTCATTTCAACAAAATAGACCTGATGAACATGTTGTATCACATACTCATCAGGTCTGGCAATACAGTGTTATCCGATACGAGGCGGCTTACTCACCTTCGCTATTTGTAGGAGCCATGCCCAGACTTGCGTAGTATTGCTCATGGAGAGCGGCAGTCGTGACACGCTGTTCCTGCTCTACCAGCGCTGTCCGAGCTGCACGACGACGCGCTCGCCTACGCTGAAACGCTCCACTTCTGAAAAAGTAGATGTTGACGAACAGGCCAATAACAATTAACAAAACAATAATTGCGAACGTCACCATGAATGCCGTCATGCAGCACCGCTCCTTTGTTGATGAACACTATCTAGTAGATACATTTCTGAGAGGAACTATTTCCCTCATATATCATACGACGTATTTTTTTCAATATTATCAAATTCTTACATTTATATGACATGTATACGAATGAAAGTGGTCATAAGATGCACATTGCTTTTATGCCCTTTTCTAACAAGATGTTGTGTTACATTTTTATATCTTAATACGAGATAGTATTGAGAGTAGAGAACAACATCGAAGAAATAAGCGGTATGTTCTCCTCATTAGATTCTGAAAAAGGAGTCTTGACTATGACACAGCTTGTTTTTCCCTCATCAGCATTCCTTCCATTGGCAATCGGCTTCTTCGGTCTCGGCACTGGCTACTTTATCTGGGGTGGTCAGGAATTATTCGGTTATCCTAAGTCATCACCGGAAGTGGATCGCACAATGGGTCTGTGGGGCTTCTGGCTACCTGGTTTCATGCAGTTTATTACGGGCGTGTATCTGCTCATTGGCCTCACGTGGTTTCAGGTCTTTAGTAGGCCAAACGCCAATGCCTCGCCTCTCTATATGGCAGCAGTGGCCTTCACAGCATATGGTATCCACTGGTTCGCAATGGCTCACCGTCGCTATACTGGCTCAAGCTCACAGCCTGATGCATGGATGGCAATTGCATTCTTCTTGCTATCTTTGCTTGGCGTCATCATCTTCTTCGCCGCAGGTGATGTTCCAGTTGCCATTGTGTTTATCGGCCTTTCTCTCATCTACCTTACAGAGTCGCCTACACGCTTCGGCATATTCCCCGGTGGCGCGAAGCTCGTCGCCATATGGCATCTCCTCACAGGTATCTGGCTCATGTATCTCACATGGGCGGTTGCGTTGAACTTCTCCATCGGCGCACACTGGTGGGTTTGATATTAGCGAATCTATAGAAAATAAGGGATGATGTAGGGACAGATGTATCACGTCCGAACGTTGAAGACCTGTAACGTTCGGACGTGATACATCT
>DAIQNC010000350.1:0-4899 GCA_036788655.1 Ktedonobacteraceae bacterium | reverse complement strand
AGGTCGCCGACCAGCTTGTCAAACTCAATGTCGATATAATCGAGGCGGGCTTTCCTGCCGCCTCACCCGGCGACCTTGCTGCCGTGAAGGAGATTGCCCGTCGTGTGCGTGGTGTTGCAGTTGCTGGCCTTGCACGTGCCAATATCAATGACATCGACGCTGTATGGGAAGCCGTTCGTGAGGCAGAGCGACCAGTGATTCATGTGTTTCTGGGAACCTCTGACATCCATCTCAAACATAAATTCAATATGACACGTGAGCAAGCTCTGGAACAGGTTCGCACGATGGTTGCCTATGCACGTAACCTCTGCCCTACCATCGAGTTTTCAGCCGAGGACGCTACACGCAGCGATTGGATGTACCTCAGCCAGATTGTTGAGATCGCCATCCAATCGGGTGCAACCACCATTAATCTGCCTGATACGGTTGGATACAGCACTCCGCAGGAGTACGAAGCTCTCTTCCGTCATATACAGGAACACGTGCCTGGCATAAGCGATATTACTTTGAGCGCACATTGCCACAACGATCTGGGTATGGCGACGGCAAATACGCTCGCTGCTATCAAAGCAGGAGTACGACAAGTCGAGGTGACAATCAACGGCATAGGCGAACGTGCGGGCAATACTGCTCTCGAAGAGGTCGTGATGGCACTGAGAACGCGCCCCGAAGCTTTCGGCAATGCCGATACGCGCATCAAGGCCAATGAACTACTCGCTAGCAGTCAGATTGTGAGCCGCCTGAGCAACATTCCTGTGCAGCCAAACAAGGCCGTTGTGGGAGCCAACGCCTTCGCGCATGAGGCAGGTATTCATCAGGATGGAATGCTCAAAAATCGCCTCACCTACGAAATTATGACGCCGCAATCAGTTGGCTGGACGAATACGCGCCTTGTGCTGGGCAAGCATTCAGGGCGCCATGGCCTCGATGCACGTCTGCGCCAGCTTGGGCATAAGCTCAACGCAGAGCAACTCAAGGCGGCGTACAATCGTTTTGTTAGAATGGCCGATATCAAGAAGTACATCACCGATGACGATTTGATGTACATCATCGAAAGCGGTGCAGAAACACCTGCTGGCGTTTAGAAGGGAAGATTGTGTGGCACAGGTAGAACAATCACAGCAACAGGAGACTCAGGTGAAGGGTGTGCCGACGTTGACCGCCGAAGAGGGCTATGCCTATTTTCAGGGGCATATTGTTCCGATGAGTGAGGCAAAGGTCAGTGTGGCAACTCACGCACTCCACTATGGAACCGCCTGCTTCGAGGGTATCCGCGCCTACTGGAACGAACAGCAGGAGCAGATGTACATCGTGAAGCTACGTGAACATTATGAACGCATGGCGAATTCATGGAATGTGCTACGAATGCAGCCGAAAGAGTCGGTAGATGACCTCTGCAACATCACTATCGACTTGATTCGCAAGCAAGGGAATCGTCACGACCTGTATATTCGCCCTCTAGCGTATAAGGCTACATCTACCATTCGCGTCACGCTGAGTGGGCTAGAGGACGCCATTGCGGTCTATGCCTTCCCGATGGGCAACTATGTCGATATCAGCGCAGGTCTGAGCGTCTGTACCTCGTCTTGGCGACGTGCGAACAGTAATGCCATGCCTGTTCGTGCCAAGACGACGGGAGCGTATGTCAACAGCGCACTCGCCGTTGATGACGCGAAGAGTAGTGGGTTCGATGAGTCTATTCTGCTCACACACGATGGCTATGTGTCCGAGGGCAGTTCCTGCAATATCTTCGTTGTCCGCAATGGCAAAATTGCTACGCCTTCGGTCGCTGATGACATTCTCGAAGGCATCACACGCAACGCGCTCATCGAGATGATTGACAAAGAATTCGGCATTACCGTCGAAGAGCGACGCATTGACCGTACCGAACTCTACGCTGCAAACGAAGTATTCTTATGTGGTACTGGTGTGCAGGTGTCGCCTGTCACCAGCATTGATCGTCGTCCTGTGGGCAAGGGTGTCCCTGGACAACTCAGCATGAAGCTTCAAGAACTCTATCTTGCTGCCTGTCGTGGCGAGCTTGAACGCTACCGAAGCTGGGTTACACCCGTTTATTAGTTTGCTGTAAACCGACAAGAATGAATTTCACATTCAAAGTCGGCAACTTCGTAGACCCCGATTTATCGATAGAGGTCAGAATACGTGACCCCATCGATAAATCGGGGGTCTACGAAATGTTATATAGCGTCTATGACTTTTGGCTTACAGGTAGGTTTGTGAGACAAAACGTGATAGAATAGTTGTACTTATTAGAGAGGATGAATCATGCACAGCGCATCACGGGCGTCAAATGGGTCGGGTGTAGTGACGGGGGCGTCAGAAAGGCAGGGAGCCAACGATGGCACTGGTATTACCTGTCTCAATGACTGTTTTGACGCCGGCAACATCGGCTAATCTTGGGCCGGGCTTTGATAGCCTCGGTCTGGCATTGCAACTGTACAATCGTTTTGAGATTGAAGAGCGAAGAGAGGGCGACCCACGCCATCCACTCATAGAAATTGAGGGCGAACTGGGCGCGGAGCTATCAACGGAGCCTGACAACCTGTTCTTCCGTTCGTTCGCACTACTCTTCGAGCGACTTGAAGTCCAGCTACCATCGGTACGTATTCGCATGACTATCGCCATTCCGCCGGGATGTGGACTGGGGAGTAGCGCGACTGCCGTTGTAGGTGGACTCGTTGCTGCAAATGAGTGGATACGCAAGTGCGGTCTGGGTACACCAGCATCGAAGGATGACCTGCTCGAACTCGCGGTAGAGGCCGAGGCAGGGAATCATCCCGATAACGTTGCGCCAGCATTGCTCGGCGGACTGGTCGCAACAACCAGCATGGAAGGCAAGATACACGCGATTAGAACGCCATTTCCCGACGCGCTCAAAGCGATTATCTTCACGCCCTCGTTCCCGATGGATACGGTGGCAGGAAGAAAACTATTACCGTCCAGCTATTCAAAGGCTGATGTCACATTTAATACGGGACGAGTGGCTCTGCTGCTGACTGCGCTCCAGATGGGACGCTACGAGGTGATTGGTGAGGCGATGCAAGACCGTTTGCATCAACCCTATCGGCAGGCACTCTTTCCAGCAATGCCGGAGATTATCGACGCCGCGATTGCCGCAGGTGCGTATGGTGCGTGTCTTTCTGGTGGTGGTTCGTCTCTCATTGCGCTCGCAAGTTCGCGTTTTCACGAGATTCTACGTGCCATGCAATTAACATCACAGGCCGCAGGTATCGAGGGAACGGGTCGTATTTTACGAGCAGATCAAAACGGTGCGCGAGTTCTCAATCCAACGCGCAGCCGCATACGAAAGGAAGTAAGCGCACGTCATGGCGATCCATTCTACTGGTCCCCTAGCCGCTCAGGGCGAGGAGAATAGTGGCGCGTCCCCTGTAGCTAGTACGTCTATCGCAACCGATGTTGTCGAAGCTCTCTCTTCGACGAAGTTGCGCTGTGTCGAGTGTTCCACTCTCTATCCCGCGATAGAGAGTGGAGCAACATTTGCACGTTATCGCTGTGACTGTGGTGGCGTCCTTGATGTCGAAACAACATTTCACCTGCCTGAGAAGTACGGACAGTCTACTGCACCCTCACAGGATGACCTCTTTTTCGATGCGAAATCTGATGCGCTTCCTGCTGTCGGTGCGCCCTGGCGACAACTTTTTGATGAGCGCATCACGGCTCCCCCACTCTGGTCTATCGGTACGGATAAGCACTTGCTGGATGCCAGTGGTGTCTGGCGATACCGTGAATTGATTCTGCCAGCACCGGAACGCTATGTAGTGAGCAGACCAGAGGGCAATACCGCACTCTATCCCGTTGGTAGCGAGAACTGTGGGGCTGGTCGAGCAGGACACGGACACATTGGTCTGTATGCTGGCCTCGAACACCTCTTTTTGAAGCACGAAGGCGAGAATCCAACGGGAAGTTTCAAAGACAGGGGCATGACGGTTGGCGTCACGATGGCACATATGCTTGGGGCGCAAGCAGTCGCCTGTGCCTCGACTGGCAACACCTCTGCTGCGCTTGCATCGTATGCCGCACAGGTTGGGATGCGCGGCCTTGTCTTCCTTCCGGCTGGCAATGTCGCAGGTGGCAAACTGGCTCAAACGCTGGCATACGGCGCGACGACCATTCAGATTGATGGCAATTTCGATGATGCGATGCGACTGGTCGAGCAGGTATGTAACGAGCAAGGTATCTACCTGCTGAACTCGCTCAATCCCTTCCGTGTCGAAGGGCAGAAGGCGATAGGCTTTGAGATTATGCAGCAACTCGACTGGCACGTTCCTGATTGGATTGTGCTTCCGGCTGGCAACCTCGGCAATACCTCTGCCATCGGCAAAGCGTTTCGTCAGGCGTATCAGATTGGACTCATCAATCATATGCCGCGTTTCGCCGCTATCCAAGCAGAGGGAGCCAATCCCTTCTATCGTAGCTACATGACGAAGTTTGCCGACATCTTCTCGCTCCAGCCTGACACGGTTGCAACTGCCATCAAAATTGGCAACCCTGTAAGTCACAAACGTGCGCGTCGTGTTATTGAGGAGACCGATGGCATCGTCGCCTCAGTCAGCGATGAGCAAATTCTGGCGGCAAAAGCAGTGATTGACCGTTCCGGTATCGGCTGTGAACCTGCCTCTGCCGCGACACTGGCGGGTATTCGTCAGCTTGTCGAACGTGGTATTATCAAACGTGGTGAGCGCGTGGTTGGTATCTTGACGGGAACGCTGCTCAAAGATACGAAGCCGGGCATACCGATGGGCGATAACTCAGTCGTCATTCAACCGACGATTGAAGCGGTCAGGAGCGTTTTAGCAGGATGACAACGACGTTACCAAACAAGACCGAGACATCACAAAAGGAGCGAACTCTCATGAG
>DAIQNC010000349.1:0-4912 GCA_036788655.1 Ktedonobacteraceae bacterium | reverse complement strand
ACGAGTTGGAAGATGGCAGCAGTGGACACTCGCACATGAGCCTGTGGGATGCAAATGGTGAGCGTAACGTCTTCTGGGATGATGACGCTGAGGAGCATATGTCGGCAACGATGCGCTCATTCCTGGCAGGTGTTCTGAGCAAGATGCCCGAACTGATGGCCCTCTACGCACCTGTCATCAATTCCTACAAACGCTATATGGAAGGCACATGGGCTCCGCTCAACACGACGTGGGGCATGGAGAACCGCACCTGTTCTGTGCGCGTCATCAGTAATGGTCGGAAGGCAATGCGTATCGAAAATCGCGTGCCGGGGTCGGATGCGAATTTCTATCTCGTCTTCGCGGCAATGCTGGCAAGCGGCCTCTATGGTATCGAGCGCAAACTGGAACTACCACCAAGACTTGATGGTAACGCCTACGATGCTGCAACGATTCAACATGCAATTGAAGCTGGCAATGTTCAGGCACTACCACGCAATCTGACGAAGGCAACCGATATGTTCGAGAAAAGCGAGCTTGCGAAAGAATACTTCGGAGCCGATTTCGTCGAACATTTCGTGACAACACGTCGCTGGGAAGTGAGCGAGTTCGAGCGTGCTGTTACGAATTGGGAACGTCGGAGATATCTCGAATTGATTTAGCGAGAGAAATTTTCATCTTGCCAGCTAACGGTGATGTACGATAAATAAGGAGTATCTATGACAAAAACGCGCTTGATGATTGTTGACGATCACGAAATTGTGCGAATGGGGATGCGAGCCTTATTTGAACTGGAATCGGACATCACCGTTGTTGGCGAGGCGTCGAGCGGAGCCGAAGCGGTTTCGAAGGTCGGCGTACTAGACCCACAGGTTATCCTGATGGATGTACGCATGAACGACAGAACCGATGGCATCGAGGCGTGCCGTGAAATCAAGAGTAGCCATACTGCAATCTCCGTGCTGATGATTACTTCGTTTCCAGAGGATGAGGCGGTCTTTGCCTCGCTCATGGCAGGGGCGAGTGGCTACCTCGTCAAGAATGCGAGCCGTGCCGAACTGCTCAAAGCGGTGCGAGCCGTTGCGTCCGGTCAATCGTTGCTCTCACCTGATGTTACAAAACAGGCTATTTCTCGCATGACGACGTTGGCAAGCGGCAAAGGTCATCTCGCCGGAGAAGAGTTGACGGAGCGCGAACGGGAAGTCCTTGCCCTCATCGCACGTGGCAACACGAACAAGCAGATTGCCGAAACGCTGTTCATGAGCGAGAAAACGGCTCGCAACCATGTGAGCCACATCCTCGAAAAACTTGGTCTGTCACGCCGTAGCGAGGCAGCAGCATTCGCTGTCGAAAATAAGCTCGTGCCACCACGAGAACGAGATCCCATGTAGTGACGTGGCTAGCAGGGTGTAATAAATTAGACCCGTACACTGTGGTACTACGCATGATACGAGCATTGCCACCACAATGTACGGGGCTAATTTATTACACCCTGCTAGCCACGTCACAATGTTCTTTAGTAAAGGAATTACACAATGACAGACCACATCGGTTCAGACCAGCAGTATCTTCTCACTGAGCAATACAAGGATGCCTCTAACCTTATGGCGCGTATCGCATTGCACGAACGGTTCAGCACAAATCCGTATGACTGGCATCGCTGGGTCTTCGAGCGATTTCATATTCCATCACAGGCGAGAATACTGGAACTTGGATGTGGCCCCGGCAAGCTCTGGCTTAACAATGCCGAACGCATTCCCGAAGGCTGGCAGATAACGCTCACCGATTTCTCGCCAGGAATGCTGCAAGAGAATCAGCGTAACCTGCAAGCTGTGCCGCATTCCTTCGAGTATCACATTGCCGATGCCCAATCCATCCCCTTCGCGGATGAAACATTCGACGCGGTAATTGCCAACCACATGCTCTACCACGTGCCAGACCGTGCTAAGGCCATTGCAGAAGTGAGGCGTGTGCTGAAACCAGAGGGCCATTTCTATGCGGCGACCAATGGTGAAAACCATCTGCGCGAACTGGACATCCTCGGTACACGTGTCGTTGCTGGCGTCGAAGTATATAGCGGCGAACTGCATAGCTTCAAACTCGAAACAGGAGCCGAAGAGCTAGGCCGCCAGTTCGCACATGTAGACCTGCACATCATGGAAGGCGACCTTGTCGTGACCGAAGTTGAGCCAATCATCGCCTTCATGCGCTCCACACGCCTCGGCGCACAACTCGACGAACAACATATCCAGACCATGCGCGACATCATCTCACTGGAAATTGCGAAGAACGGCTCATTTTTCATTACGAAATCAACGGGCGTGTTCGATGCGTATGGCTCCGTTACGACGGTGGATACGGATACACGCTAAGGTTGCTGTAGACGATATCCGCATTCGCGCCGTTGGCATTGGTCGTGGCGAGAAAACCTATATTGCCTGATGTATAGACGCTATCGTTTACAGTGGTCAGGAATGTGCCGTTGATATAAAAGTTCATGGTGCTACCGTTGGCGATGAGTTGAAGCGTATTCTTCACGGTGCTTCCCGTTTTGATAGCGGACGATGATGTCCAGTCCTGGAGCGTCTTGTTGCCGCTACCCGTGCTGAAGTTCGCAGAGCTTGAGATTTTGTAGCGACCATTGTTGTCTACCTCGAAGAGATAGCCGGAGTATGCGCCGAGTGCATTCGAGTCGATGCCGAGGCGAAAGAAGAGTCCCCCGGAATGTCCGCTCACTATGTCCATATCGACGGAGATAGCCATGTTCTGATACTGATTATTTGCTTCATGACACCCCTTGAACTGACCGGAACCCAGGATGCTGTTGCTTGCGGTAATGTGATAGCCGTCTGATTTGAAGGTGCAACTGTTGTTCTGATCCCACTGTGCCGCCACAGTTTTCGGATTGGTCGGGTCGGTAAGCGCGTCTTGATAAGTTGGTGTGCCAGCAATGGCGGTTTGTAGTACACCGGGAGTCGCCGATGCGTTGGCCTGAGCAGTGGCAGTCACACGTGCAACGGCAGTTGCAGTGGCGTTTGCGTGAGCAGTGGCAGTCGCATTGGCTGAATTAGCCTGAGCCGTGGCAGTGGCGTTTGCCTTCGCCTGTTGCGTTGCTGTCGCATTGGCCTGTACTCCGGCAGTGGCGGTCAGATTGGGCGTTGATGTGATACCGGACGCTGTGGTTGATGTTGGTGTCGGTGCAGTTCCCCCCAGTGGAGCATGTATGAATGAGAGGTAGAGAATGGGGCCGATGACGGCAATGAGGACTAGAAGTGCCAGTAGTGTCACGATAAGTGTGCGTGTCCTTGCACCACGATTGGCAGGTGATATGTCCTGCTGTGGTGGATACACTTGATTGGGGTCGTACCCTTGCACGTTTTGTTGTGCAGGGTAGGCTTGTGGATACACGTTAGAGGTATCATAGGCTTGCTGATTTTGCTGATTGCCATAATTGTCATAAGAAAGTGAAGCAGGTGCAGTTGGTGAAGCAGGTGGAACAGGCGGTAGCACAAGCTGTTCGTCTTGATTGTTTACCCGTTGCGTCTCCTGCTGCTCCCAATCCCACATCGGCTCTGCTGGTATCTCTGCCGTTGAGCGCGATGAAATAGCGTTGCAGAAGGCGTCTGCGAATGCTGTTGCGCTCTGATAGCGTAGCTCTGGACGTTTTTCTAAGCCACGCAGAATGACGCGCTCGGCAGGTAAGGGCAGGTTCGGCACGAAAGTACGTGGAAGCGGCGGCTGCTTGCTGACGTGCATCGTTGCTACAGCAATCTGATTTTCACCTGCGAATGGTAGACGCCCTGTGACCATCTCAAAGGCCAGCACACCGAGCGAGTAGAGGTCGCTACTCACGCTAGCACGCTGGTTCGACTCGAAGAGTTCGGGAGCGATATAATCGACCGTTCCGAGTACGCTACCCGTTGTAGTGGCCTGTGTTTCGTCGCTCTCCTGCCGTGTGATGCCGAAGTCTGCGAGATAGCTATTGCCTTCCTCGTCGAGCAGCACATTCGAGGATTTGATATCGCGGTGAATGATGCCGCGTGAGTGGATGTAGTCGAGTGCATCAGCGATTTCGCCCAGATAGCGACAAACAAGCGGCAAGGGAAGCGGATTGCGTCGAATACGCGCCCGTAGCGAGCCGCCTTCCATAAATGGCATCACGATGAAATAATAGGTGAGACCATCTATCTGACTTGCACCCGTATCATACACGGGTATCAGATGTGGATTATTGAGCGAAGCCATCAGGCGAGCCTCGCGCACAAACCGCCTCAGAAGCTCCTCATCATCACGCTTAAAAATCTTGACTGCGACGCTACGCTCGAACCTGGGATCGAACGCACGGTATACATCTGCCATGCCGCCGCGTCCCGTCAACTGCTCCAACTCGTAGCGGTCCAGGGTTTGCCCTTCCAGACCTGCCATTTCATTTCTCCAACTACTAGAATGACAAGCGCAATGCTTGCTCATCCTGTATCATACCTCATAGGTATAGAACGAGAGAAGAGGCGTTTTGTTTCTCTGGTGGCACGGGAACCTTTTCAGGGGAGATATCGTTTAGTGCCGTAGAGAGATGTATTGAGAAGGAAGGAGTATCTTATGTGGCAGCCGCGTCATTGTCCGCAGCATATAGTGCGTCGGATAGTAAGTACAGGAGTAATGTTCCTGATACTGGGATGTATGTTAGTCGCCTGTGGTTCGAGTATGACTACAGGAGGTCAGAAGACACCAACTCCTCAGCCAATCAGTTGTGGGAGTGCCACTGGTGGTCATTCTGGAGTAGTATCATCAACTAAATCGAGTACGCAGAAAGCCGTTACCTGTTTCTATCATGCCTATCAGCAGTGCCAACCTGCCACGCTCACGTTTACAACCTTCGCTGTAGACACAGGAGCCGTCAATCATTTGTCTGTGAAGGACGGCAATAGTTCTT
>DAIQNC010000348.1:0-4919 GCA_036788655.1 Ktedonobacteraceae bacterium | reverse complement strand
CCTTCCAAGAACCTGATTGAGGCCGCACGTCTCGTCTACGATGCCGCCCATCCTCGCTATCCCGGCCTCACTCCTGCACGTCTCGGCATAGATTTTCCAACACTCATCGCTCAGAAGGACGAGATCATCCACGAGTATCGTGACCAGCACTATGACAGCCTCATTGCTGGGACGAATGAGGAGAGTCAACACGCGATTCGGGTCATTCCTGGACATGCGGAATTCGTTAATCCTCATACCGTTCTCATCGCTGCTTCTGATGGCTCAACACAGTCGATTACTGGCTCGCAGATGCTCATTGCCACTGGTTCCTCGCCGCGTATCCCTGCCATCCCAGGGCTCTCCGAGACGCCCTATCTCACGAGCGACCTGCTCACAAGCCGGGAAGATATGGAACTGACGGAACTACCTCGTTCACTGCTCATCCTGGGTGGTGGCTCTATTGCTCTTGAACTGGGGCAGATGTTTGCTCGCTTCGGAAGTCAGGTGACGCTCATCACACACGGAAAAACAATACTCTCTGGCTACGAGCCGGAAATCGCTGAGGCACTTACCGACATTCTTCGGGAAGAAGGAGTGCATATCATCACAGGTGCGCGAGTGCGCGGTGTACAACAATCGGAGCATGGTATCTCCCTCTCTATGCAACGACATGGGAGTCTGCACACACTCTCAGCCGAAAAGCTTCTGGTAGCTACCTCGCGCATTCCCAACACGCAGGAGATAGGTCTGGAACATGCCGGAGTCGCTCTCGACGATGCTGGTGCAGTGCGTGTCGATACCTTTCTGCGAACAAGCGTCCCTCATATCTGGGCCGCAGGTGATGTGATTGGCAGGGAAACCGAAAGCCAGATGGCAACACCTGTGGGGGCGCACGACGGCAAAATTGCCGCCCATAATGCGCTTTCGGGAGAGTCGCAACGTGAAGTCAATCATAGCGTGATTCCCCGTGTTATCTTCACCGACCCCCAGGTAGCCGTTGTCGGGTTAACCGATGAGGAAGCAAATGCTCGCGGCATCACGTGCGAGTGCAACACGATTCCCATAAGCGCAGTGCCACGCGCCGGAGCTATCCGCGACACACGTGGCGTCATCAAGATGGTGCTGGATAGCCCGTCCCGTCGCGTGGTCGGCGTCTCAATGCTGGGAGTTAACGCCGGTGAAGTGATTCACGAGGCTGCGATGGCACTCCGCTTTGGAGCAACGACTGATGATTTCATCGACCTGATTCACGTCTATCCGACGATGGCTGAGGCACTCAAGATCGTCGCCATCTCCTTTACGAAAGATATCAACAGGTTGAGTTGCTGTGCCAGCTAGCCAGAGGGAACAAGAACCAGTATGCGAGTTACAATGCGGAGAGGGCATGGTGCAACTTCTGGGCTGCCTCTTGCGCTATCACGTCAAGTTGCTCATTTCCAACAATGCCGAGCATCGACTTTGGATCAGCTATCTCGACACGGCTCCCATTTCCTTCGGCACGCACAACAACATTACATGGCAGAAGCAAGCCAATCTCGGGTTCCTGTTCCAGAGCGCGATGCGCCAATTGTGGATTACAGGCTCCTAAAATCATGTATGGTTCCATCTCGGTTCCTAATTTCTCCTGCAATGTCTTACGAACATCAATCTCTGTTAAGACGCCGAAGCCCTCCGCTTTGAGAGCCTCTTTCACATGCTTGATGGCCTCTTGATACGGCATATTCAAGGTTGTGCCAAAGCTATACTGATTATTCATCTCTTTTCATCCTCCTGACAAATTTTTCTACTTTTAAGAACTACATCTTACACGAAACGAAATGTTGTTGCGTGAACGCACGGTTCACCTGCGTAACGCTCAACCACCGACACTACTTGTACTCGTCGCACAACTACTCTCGCTCCAACTACTGGACTGTCACACGTCATTTGAAGGATAGGTACTCGTGATGAAAACACTTTTCAAGCCAATCGAGACGGTATGAGAACCTTTCAAATGACGTGTGACAGTCCACTACTGCCTTCACTCGTTCTCAAGGCGGCAATCTTCGAGAGACGGCGTTGAGCATATGCATGTCCGCACGAGGGACATACCACCTCATTGGCTTTGTTGTAGCTTACCAGTCGTTCAAACGCTATCTGACACTGTGGACAATGGCACTCATATAGTGGCATAATTATTTTCCTTTCCAACTCCTATGATGCGGTCTCTTGTGATCAATGAGGCGTATCCATACCGAGTTCGTGTGCCTTCGCCGCAAATTGACGGCGCACACTTGCACATACGACATCGCAAAGTGTCAATACACTCTCGTCAACAATGGTATAGTAGATGCTCGTTCCTACCTTACGGCGGCGAACGATGCCTCCCTGTGCAAGGGCTGTGAGATGCTTGGAGACGTTGGGCTGACTTGCCCCTACAAGTATCACTAATTCCCCCGCACTGCGTTCACCGGATGCCAGTGCCGCCAGTATTTTGAGGCGCAATGGCTCACCAAGAAGGCGGAAACGAGCCGCAATATGCTCAAGGAGCGGCTCAAATGTTGCTTGCTCCTCGTTGTGCATATCGTACCAGTGGCGTACAGGAGTATCTTGCTCCTCTTTTTGCTGTAGAGAGGATACATTCTGCTCTCCACGATGCTCAATCACCATATCGCTCTCTTCCTTCCACATACGAACCATACGAAACATGTCTGTCTCATATATGACCCCCTTGACATTTTAACAAGTTGCTTATATGCTTATAGAGTAATATATTAAACGTGTCCTGTCAAGGGCAAATATACAGTGTACAGAAAGAGAGTTTTTCTATGCTACAACGACTGTTTGGCAAGAGTAGTGTTCCATCCGTTACGGCACAGGAGGCGTGGACGCGCCTTTCTGAAAAGGGGTCTCACGCGGTTTTGCTCGACGTGCGGGAACCATATGAATATAAAAATGGTCATGCGAAAAGAGCAAAGAATATTCCGTTGAGCCAGATTCAGCAGCGAGTTAATGAGGTTCCACGTGATCACGAGGTGTTCCTCATCTGCCAGAGTGGACACAGGAGTATGCAGGCCGCGAACATTCTTCAGCAGCAAGGGCTGGATAACGTGGTGAATGTGACTGGCGGTACATCCATCTGGCGTGTACACAACCTGCCCATGGAATAGAGGAGAAATAAGCGATGACAACACAAGACATACACGTATGGGATTTGTGGATAGCAGACGTTGGCGCAACTGGCATTTCCTTCGCCCGCGGACGCTTAAACGCAACCGAGACGATGATTGTTCATGCCGCTCCCGAAAAGTTGAATGTCGAGGTTCGCAAGGACGATGGAACGCTTCTTGCTCAGGGGCAGGATTTGGCGAGAACCACGAATAGCCCGATGGCGAAATTGAGTCTCAAGGGAAATACCATCACCAGAGAAGATTTCTGGCCCACCGAGGCCGACTACGGTACTCCTGTAATCGTTGCAGGAGGTGAAGTAGGCATCTTACAACAGTGGTGGAATGATCCTCAGCAACAAGAGTGGCGATGGAGCATCGAGTTCTACAACCACCGATAAACGTACTTGTTTCATAAGGATGTGTGAGACGCTAAAGGGACAGGTTGATGTAGTGCAAATCACATAAGGTGAATACATCAACCTCTCAGTTTTGCCCCAAACTTATTATGATAACATGTTGACATGTTAGGAATTACAGACTATACTTATGGCAAAGGGACTCGGACAAATGTATGAAGGGCAATAAAGTCGTACATACCTGGAAGAGGCCGCCGCGCCCAGGTGGATATGTCTCATGCTGTTTTCGCTTGAGACACATCAACAAGGCGGTATGAGGTGCAGAGATGCAGGTAAAACAATACTTTCTGGAAGGTCTGGGACATCAGTCCTACTTTCTCACTGATGAGAAAAGTGGCATGGCGGTGGTGGTTGACCCACGACGCGACGTAGACATCTATCTACAAGAGGCCAATCGAGCGAATGCCCGTATTACGCACATTCTGGAGACACATATCCATAACGATTATGTCACTGGAGCGCGTGAACTTGCCGCTCGTACCGGGGCCATCATTGTAGGTAGTGCTGAGGGTCACATCGTCTACGAACATCAAGCCGTGCAAGATGGGGACCGTATCACGGTGGGGGACATGTCGTTTCAGGTGATGGCAACGCCCGGTCACACTCCTGAGCATGTCAGCTATGTTCTCTATGAACCGAACAACGCACGTCCCTATGCCGTTTTCAGTGGTGGAAGTATGCTCGTGGGGGGGGCTGGACGTACTGACTTGCTTGGGCCTGCGTTGACGATGACGCTGACCCGTCAACAGTATCACTCATTGCGTCGAATGCTCGAAACGCTTCCCGGCAATGTTCTCGTGTATCCAACGCATGGGGCTGGTTCGTTCTGTGCTGCCAGTGCTGTCTCTAATACGCGCAGTACCAGCATTAGTCAAGAAAGCATTGCCAGTCCTGCTGTTCAAGCCACGTCCGAGGAAGATTTTGTGCATCGCCAGATAGCAGGTTACACTGCGTATCCTCGCTACTACGACTACATGCATGATATCAACAAGAATGGCCCACGCATTCTTGGCACGCTTCCTGACCTGGCTGCACTCTCACCGCAGACCGTTCAGGAGCGGATGCGTGCGGGTATTCCACTGGTTGATGCCCGTTCGCGTAACGCTTTCGCACGTGAGCATATACCCGGCTCATTGAATGTCGAACTGGATAGCACCTTCGGAACCTACGTTGGCTGGATATTGCCATTCAATACACCGCTGATGCTGTTGATTGAGGACGAGGAAGGACGACGTGAGGCCGTCGTTCAACTCATTCGTATCGGCTATGAACAGGCAGAAGGCTATGTCGAGGGTGGTATCTCAGGCTGGAAGGCAGCGGCCTTGCCCACAAGTAACTTCGAGCGCATCGACATCGACACCTTGTATACGCG
>DAIQNC010000347.1:2269-4928 GCA_036788655.1 Ktedonobacteraceae bacterium | reverse complement strand
GGCGCATCAAGCATTTCTAACATGGCGCACAACTTCGTTTGCGGAACGTGCGAAACATCTGCACAACGTAGCCGCCTATTTACGAGCGCACAAAACAGAATTGGCGCGAACGGCAGTGCTGGAAATGGGCAAGACCATTACAGAGGCAGAAGCTGAGGTTGAGAAATGCGCCTGGAACTGTGATTTCTATGCAGAAAATGCGGAAAAGTTTCTTGCTAATGACTCTGTGAAGACAAATGCAACGGAGAGTTATGTTTCGTTTCAACCATTAGGAACGATTCTCGCTCTCATGCCGTGGAATTTCCCTTTCTGGCAAGTATTTCGCTTTGCGGCTCCTGCGTTGATGGCTGGCAATACCTCTGTTCTCAAACATGCCTCTAACGTTTCGCGGTGCGCTCTGGAAATCGAACGTATCTTTAAGGAAGCAGGTCTTCCAGAGGGTGTGTTTAGAACTGTACTGGTTCCGGGAGCCGAAACGGGTCAGCTCATTAAAGACCGTCGTATTGCTGCTGTGACCTTGACAGGAAGCGATGCAGCAGGTGTTGAGGTGGCGTCAACAAGTGGCACTGTGCTGAAAAAGTGTGTGCTGGAACTTGGTGGCTCGGATGCTTTTATTGTGCTGGATGATGCTGACCTGGATGCCGCAGCACAGGTTGCGACAACAGCGCGTTTCCAGAACAACGGTCAAAGTTGTATCGCTGCCAAGCGTTTCATCGTGGTCGAGTCGATTGCTGACGAGTTTGAGCGCAAATTTGTGGAGGTAGCATCAAAATTGCGTATTGGCAATCCGCTCGATGCTCAGACGCAGATGGGGCCAGTGGCACGTGCAGACCTGCGTGATGCCCTCGATAAGCAAGTACAGGCAACGATCAAGATGGGTGCAAAAGTGCTGCTCGGAGGCCATCCAATGGAGGGCAAAGGAAGCTTTTATGCTCCTACGATAGTCACTAACGTCACGCCAGAGATGCCGATGTTCCGAGAGGAGACGTTTGGCCCGGCTGCCGCTGTTATTCGCGCACGTGATACCGACCATGCAATAGAACTGGCGAACGATTCGGAGTTTGGCCTGAGTAGCAATCTCTGGACGCGCAATATTGAGCTTGCCCAACAACTGGCTACACGGATTGCGGCTGGCGGTGTATTCATTAACGGTATGACAGCTTCGGATCCCCGTTTACCATTCGGCGGCGTCAAGCGTAGCGGCTACGGACGCGAACTTTCTTCCTTCGGCATACAGGAATTTGTCAACGTCCAGACGGTCTGGATTGGCCCCAAAGTCGAAAACACACCTACACAGCGACCTGCTGAATAGGTAGCATAACTCTTATCTGTAGTCCGACGATGTATCGCGGACGAGTTCCTCTCATAGTGAACACAGCCGCGATACATCGTCGGACTACAGATAGCTCACATGCGTTGAAGAGGCCAGATGAGTACCTCTTGCTGCTCAGAAAAGTGCAACAACGGTTTGGTATCAGGAAGCTGAATGCCGTGTGAGAGAGCCATCGTATCTTTTTGTATCTCCAGTTCGGCAGGTTGGAGAGGCCACTGTACATGATGAATCTCGCCACGATAGAGGGAATTGTGAAATGTGGTATAGAGGCTGTAGCGTTCGGTAAGCCAGTGTGCTATTGAACCACGTTTTGCATAGTCAACAGGAGCGATTGGGCGATATTTTGCAAGGTAATCAGCAGGTCTTGCTCCGCGATGTGTGCGATGACTGCTATAGTAAATCGTATCTCCTTGACGTTCACAGGTCATACGCGCATTGAAGTAGGGTAGGTGAAAAACAGAGCGTGCGATAGCAACAGCGATAGGATTGGCGGCTTCGAGGCTAAAGAAATAGACACCAGGATAGCCTTTATATGTGACATATGTTCGTACATTCAGTTCTGGAAAATGTGAGATGCCATTGACAGATGGAAGCCAGCGTGGATGTACGTCACGCATCCGAAAAGGAACAACGCCAACCCACGCCTGTTCATCGAAGGTGTCAATATCAAGGATAGAAGGGATATGCGAGCGCAATGCATCGGGTGAAAGAGGCCAGTGAGCGAACAACAAATCGAGCCATGTTTGTGTCATGACCCAGGGACTAGCTGGTGGCGGCAACTCTCTATGAGAAACGGTCTGTAATATTTCCGAAGGACGCATATGAGTGACTCCATAAAAACATCGAGGTAACTACATATCAGTGACGAGTAAAACCCGTACTGGTAGGTAATCACCTCGACAGCTTTTTGGCTATCTACATTAGTAAACTACAGCTTACCCAACACCACCTCAATAGTATAGCTTTCCAGCTTCTTCACTGAGGTTGGTGAGATTTGCTCACGATAGGTCTCCTCGAACGAGGGGTAATCGCGCTGACTGATGGAGACGAGCAGGTTGGATGCAAGTACCTCAGATGCTATCTCCTGCTGATAATCCACAAACATATTTGCAAGCTTCACATCATCCGTGTAGAGGGCAACGCCGATATGGTCTTCGATATTGAAGCCCGCACGCTTTCGCATATCCTGGATGTAGTGCGTCAGGTCACGGATTAAGCCTTCGTTTCGTAGTTCAGGCGTGATGGTTGTTTCGAGCGCGACGATGTAGCCTCGCTCTTCGGCAGTCACGAAGCCTGGACGTGCGGTGGAAGATACATCGACCTCGT
>DAIQNC010000347.1:0-2259 GCA_036788655.1 Ktedonobacteraceae bacterium | reverse complement strand
CAGCGAGGAAGAAACTTCCCGTCTGCTCCAGTTGCTGTGCCGCGACCTGGACACTATGCTCATCGAGACCCTTTATAACCGCCAGTATTTTCTGAACGAGCGGCCCATATTTCGGCCCCATGACTTTGACCTGTGGCTTGAGCGTATAGGCGAGCATGTTGCTATCGTTGCTCATCAACTCAAGCTGCTTGATGTTCAACTCTTCAAGTACCTGCTCTTTGAGCCGTGTCAATGCCTCTTCCTCGTCCATGTTCGGAACACGCACGTAAAGCGCATTGAGCGGTTGACGCACCTTGATTTGTGCCTTTTCACGTGCGGCTCGACCTAAGCCAACAACGCGCATCACGAGATGTGTCTCATTGGTCAGCTTCTGATCGATCACGTTTTCCTGTACCTGCGGCCAATCGCTGAGATGCACACTCATAGGTGCTTGTTCATTGACACTTTTTACTAGATTTTGATAGAGTTCCTCGGTCACGAATGGCGTGAACGGAGCCATCAGCGTGATAAGGGTTGTCAGGCATTCATAGAGTGTCAGGTAGGCGGCAACCTTATCCTGCTCAAGGCCAGAAGCCCAGATGCGCTCACGACTACGACGCAAGTACCAGTTCGAGAGGTCGTCCAGGAAATCTTGCAGAGTCTCCGATGGCTTCACGGTATCGTAGTGTTCCAGCCCGTTCGTCACCTCACGTATGGTCAACTGTAACTCCGAGAGTATCCATCTATCGAGTTCGCTGCGTTGCTCGACTGGCAACTGATGCTGTGCTGGATTGAACTGGTCGATGTTGGCATACGTGACAAAGAACCAGTACACATTCCATATTTTATCCAGTGTCTTGCGTACCTGCATCCATTTTTCGCTGAGACGAACTGGTAAGCCGGTTTGCTTCGACTTTTCCATGTCCTCGTTGGTCGGTACACGTGGGAAGCTCAGATTTTGCTCAGGATTGTGATTTGTGTAGAGCCAACGCATGGTGTCAGACCCGACACGTTGTGCCGCATCATCGAACACAACCAGATTGCCCTTCGACTTATGCATAGGCGTTCCATCTTCGCCCATCAGGGTTGCAAATCCGAATAGTGTCTTAAATGGCGGTGTATTTTCCAGCACGGTACTCATTACCAGCATCGAATAAAACCAGTTGCGGAACTGACCCGGAAATGACTCAGTGACAAAATCTGCCGGGAACCACTCTTGCCAGTAAGCATGGTCGGTGCGATAGTGCAGCGTCGAGTAAGGAACAATGCCAGCATCGAGCCAGGGATTTCCCACGTCTTTGATGCGCGACACCTCTTCGCCACACCCTTGACAGCGTATCTTCACATCGTCGATCCATGGACGATGTGGCGAATGTCCCTCGAACTCTTGCCAGCCAGCAACGGCTCGCTCGTGTAGCTCTTCTTTGCTTCCCATGATCTCGAATGTGCCACACTTCGGACAGTCGTAGATGGGGAGCGCGAGACCCCAGTAGCGTTTCTTGGAGATCATCCAATCGTCCATGTTGCGCAGCCAGTCCATCTCGCGGTCGAAGCCGAAGGAAGGTATCCAGTCGATTTGACGCACAACCTCCATGATCTCGTGACGCAACTGATTCATCGAGATGAACCACTCATCGACGAGACGGAAGATGAGTTCTGTTTTACATCGCCAGCAGGTGGGATAGCGGTGCTTGTAGTTCTGTGGACGATACAACAAGCCCTTCTGCGTCAAATTCTCAGCAACCTGCTGTCCAACCTGAGAAGCTTGTTGACCTGTGAGCCAGTCGAATCCAGCGACGTACACACCTGTTTCATCAACAGGTGCAATTGCTGGAAGGTTGAACTCTTTTGATAGGCCAAAGTCTTCACGTCCACAACCCGGAGCGATATGCACGATGCCTGTTCCTTCGCTCTCGCTCACATCCTTCCATGGGACAACGGTGTGAACGACCCCTTGCTCGGCAGGCAGTTCGTCAAATGGCCCGGTGTATTGCCAGCCAACCATATCGCTACCTTTGAGGGTTTCGACGACATGATAATCGCCTTTGTCACGCCCTTTGAGAGCTTTGAGGACGGGAAGCAGCTTTTCCGCAAGGTAGTAGAATGCACCATCTTGCTCGACCTTTGCATAGGCAAGGTCAGGATGGACGGCGGCGGCAACGTTCGCAGCCAGTGTCCAGGGAGTTGTGGTCCAGGCCAGCAGGTATTCGTTTGGACGGTCTTTCAGAGGGAAACGCACGTAGAGACTCAGGTGCGTTGTCTCCTTATAGCCTTCCGACT
>DAIQNC010000346.1:4429-4942 GCA_036788655.1 Ktedonobacteraceae bacterium | reverse complement strand
TTTTGCCACCACATGCTCCACGTAAATAGAACTGTTGGACGTGTGATGGTTTCACGCATCCCATTGGCATTATCGACAATGTAGGTGATGGTATCGCCAACACGTGCATTCTGATAGGCATGAGTCAACTCTTGCGATCCCTGTTTGCCATTCGCTGAAATAATGCGTGTACTATTTGATAGCGAGTTCGCAGAAAGGTGAAATGGTGGCAGTTGAGCAGGAGTTGAGACAAGCACAACCTGCCCATTTGTATCGACACCCCAGAAAAAGCCGCCAAAGACCTTGCCAACTTCACCCAGAAGGCGCAGGTGTCCCTGCACGCTCAACGCGATGAGGATGAGCGAGAAAGCTAAATAGACCAGCGATAAACGTGGTCGCAGGTGTTTCCACCATGATGTATGTGTAGATATGGATAAATTTGACACAATTCAGTCTAACATGTGCGCGAATGCTCGTGCAAGAGCCGAGCAGTATTATTAGGGCTATGAAAGTCAATGTGGACGCACGGGCAGG
>DAIQNC010000346.1:2117-4388 GCA_036788655.1 Ktedonobacteraceae bacterium | reverse complement strand
TATGACTATGATACGTGTCGTTATAGTAGGGACTGTGCCTCGTGCCTGCCCGTGCTACTTATGCTACCTACTGCTCGATGTGCCTAAATCTCTCCTGCACGTAACTTGTATATCTTGATAGCGACTTGAAGCGTGAGCCAGTTGGCGCGTTCCTGCAAGTCGATATCGCAGAGCGATTGGAGACGATCCAGCCGTTGTATCAGTGTGTTGCGATGCACATAGAGGCGTTCCGCCGTCTTCGTCAGGTTGCCCGCGCATTCGAGGTAGGTTTCGAGCGTCACGAGCAAATCAGTGTTCTTACGGCGGTCATAGCTGTCGATTCGGGCTACCTGATCCTGGTACACATCGCGTAGGTCGTCCATGTGCGCGATTTTGTACAGGTAGCGATAGACGCCCAGATCGTTAAAGTGCGTGACGATGGCCTGTTCATCCGCAGGTTGTGTGGCGAGGTGTTGCCCCATTTGCAGAGCCTCGCTTGCCTCCGCGAAGCCACGTCGATAGTCGCTCATCGTCTGGCACACGTTGCTGATGCCGATAGCTAGCTGTAGGCGATGCTCATGTTGAGCCTGTCGTGACATTTCGGTAAGCCACGTTTTGAGCCGCCCGCCAGTCGGGTCTTTCGTGAGTGAGACGAGGCAGGTGAGGAGATTGTCGCGCTCATAGAGAAGTGAGCCGGGATACTGGTCTTGCAGACGGCGGCGGAACAATGTGCTGATGCGTTTCGATATGAGCGAAAATGATGTATCTGGCGACTCATCACTATCCTCAGAAGCATTTGCTCCGCGTCTCGCAGCTAATTCGCTTGCTCCATTCGCTGAGTTCTCAACAGGTGTGTGCTTGATAAGCACAACGGTATGTGCGCGTGTAAGGTCGCATCCCAGAAAACTTGCACGTTGCCTCAACGATTCTTCCCACTCCAGTGTGCCGGATGTTCCATAGAATAAGTCGTCGAAAAAGCCCTTGACAACGTTCTTTTGCGCCAGTTGGTTAACGAGTTGACTATTCTTGACTGCGATAGCAGCTTGATTGGCAATCGTGGTAAGCAATGTCTGGTCTTCTGCGGTGAAACGCCTCACACGGTTCGAGTAGCAGTTGAGCAATCCTAGCTGCTCTGTGCCAGCGATAAGCGGTGCTGAGAGCAATGTCTTGAACGTCGTATCTCGCACCGGGTCAAGCGGGTCTGGCTGTGTTATGTCAACAAGTGGCCCACTTTTGTGATGAGATACGTTCGGGCGTAGTACGACTTCCTCAACAGTACCTTCTTCGCGTAGTTGCTGTAAGCGTTCGAGGACGTGGCGATCTACGTCGATAGTACGAAGATGCGTGTAGTCGTTGAGGTTAGGTGAGGTTGCACGAACTACAAGGCGTCGAGAGGAATCCATCAGCATGATAACGCACAGGTCGATCTCCATAATCTGTACCGTCAGTGTTGCCAGTGAACGTAACATATCATCGAGGTAGAGACCCGCACTCATTGTCTGGCTCAGTATCGAGAGCGAGGTGAGAATGCGCAGCTTACGCTGTGTGTTCTCATAGAGTTGTGCATTTTCTATGGCACTTGCGACCAGCGCGGCGGTATTTCCGATGAAGAGTTGATGCTCTTCTGTGAACTCATGTGGTGCGATTGCCTGAACGGTGATAACGCCAACGAGATGACGTCCATCGCTCGTTGTACTCATGATAGGTGCAGTGAGCATGGACTGAAATTTTTCTTCCTCCAGTTCAGGGAAGTAGCGGAAACGTGGGTCATCCATCGCCTGCTCTTTGAGAAATACAGGCTCACGGTGCAATGCGACCCAGCCTGCGATGCCCACCCCAAGCGGTAGCTCTATCTCGCCAACAAACCTCTTGTGCTGAGGCGTGGTAGCCGCAAGAGTGAGATACTCTTTCTCCCTGTCATACAGGTAGATATACGCTTTCTGACATTGTGTAGCGCGAACAACGATGTCCACAATATGATGCAGCACTTCATCGAGTCTCAACGTTGAGCCGACAGTAGAAATGACTTCGTTGAGTAGGACGTGTTCTTGTGTCCTCATCTCAAGCGCATGTTGGAGTTCGGCCTTCTCCTGGCGAAGTTGCTCGACGATGAGTTCCGCTTCGTGTTCGTGAGTGGAGAGAGGCCGACCATGCGTGTCGGCCTGAAAAGACATGTACCCTCCTGGTTATGTCAAAAGTTGGAAGACAATGTTAGTAGTCTTATCTCACATTGTATCCACTTTTCACAAAAGAGTCCAGATGTTATCTATGAGGGTTTGCATTCCTGTGAGG
>DAIQNC010000346.1:0-2087 GCA_036788655.1 Ktedonobacteraceae bacterium | reverse complement strand
CCTACGGGCACAATAAATTGCGCCCCTACATAACCCGAAAGGATAGAGAACCTTGCTACAAAATGTTGATTGCACGTGCCGCCAGCAACGCGACAATGAGCAACGAAATAATAGCTTCGATCATCATCAGTAGTTTCGCGGTTCGTGAAAGCGGCGGAGTGTCGGTCGGGCTGAAAGCCGTTGCATTTGTGAAGGCGACAAAGACGTAATCCATGAAATGAGGAGCCCATCGCTCTGTAATGGTGTTGGTGGCTTGCTGTGGAAAGAGAAAGTCCGCCGCTTTGTGTCCCATGAGGTGTCGTTTGAAAGGGCCACCTCCATCAATTTCCCAGAACCAGAGGCCGAAAACAAGAATGTTCGATAGCCACAGAAGGGCAGCGTCGAGTAACAAGCTTCCTGCTTGCGCGGTGTCACGTGCTGGTAGTGTAATGACTAGTAGCACGATGCTACCCAACAATGCAAGCGTTGCTATTCCTGCGACGAGGAAGCCGAGCATTCGTGTCAATTTATGTGGCAGATGACGACGTGCGATAAGTGAATAGATGAACGGAAGAACAAGCACGACCTCTATGAGCAGAGGAAGCCAGTTAGGTACATAGGTCAAACGCCGTGGTAAGAAGAGATAAATAATACCAAACAGGAGTATGCCAACGATGGCGGCAAGGCGTTGTAGTTGCAGGGCAAATAGCACCTGTTTCCTGTTTGACTCATGCATTGGCTGTGCCAGTGGGTCGTGACGTTGAACAATTGGTGTTGTTTCTTTTTTATCTTGCATACTGTGATAATTCCTCTTTGAGTGCGGTTAGCCTCTTCATTATAGCGGTTTTAGAAAACTGTTACAAGCCATACGCCAGTAACGTCTCTACTATCATCATGTTCATATTTGTTCTAAAGCTTGTGCTTACTCCAATTCTCATCACTGGCGCGACATTGGCAGGACGCCGATGGGGGCCATCCGTAAGCGGTTGGCTGGTTGGCTTGCCGCTCACATCTGGCCCTGTGTCGTTTTTTCTAGCCCTGCAACAGGGAAACGTGTTTGCCGCTCATGCCGCGTTGGGGACGCTTACAGGGCTTGTATCCGTTGCTTTTTATTGTCTCACCTATTCATGGCTCTCATTACGCTTTCACTGGCCCCTCTGTTGGTTCAGCAGTTGGGGCATGTTCTTCCTTTCCACGTTTGTGCTTGAACAACTTCACCTTCCTCTTCTTCTTACGTTTCTTATAGTCGTGGTTGCATTGTCGCTCACGTTTATATTCTGGCCTCAGCAAGAAGCTAAGAGCAACGATGCGAATACACCAGCGTGGGATTTGCCGTTGCGTATTGTTATTGCAACGGCTTTTGTTTTGCTTCTTACAGGTATCGCGCCTCTATTGGGACCACTATTGAGTGGTTTATTGACACCACTTCCCATTCTCTCGACGATTCTAGCCGTGTTCGCGCATCGCCTCTATGGAGCATCACCTGCCCGGCATGTCCTGCGAGGTGTAATCATCGGTGTATTCGCCTTTGCTATCTTTTTCCTTATAATCGCTGCACTGCTGCCTGTTGTCAGTATTACG
Organism: Ktedonobacteraceae bacterium; assembly: GCA_036788655.1. Taxonomy (GTDB): domain Bacteria; phylum Chloroflexota; class Ktedonobacteria; order Ktedonobacterales; family Ktedonobacteraceae; genus JBBQVS01. The sequence goes on along the minus strand of DAIQNC010000346.1, from coordinate 527 downwards.
CTGACGTTTGTATGTGCTATTGCTGCTGCATTGTGTACTCAAGGGCTTTCACTGGTACTGATAAGGAGACGTATAATACGGATTTGATGGAAGTGCTATGCTGGATAGAGAGACAAGCTTTTGCACAATACGGCATAGTCGTCGGTAGATGTGGAAGTGAATGAGAGTGAGAGTGAGTGAGAGTAAGTGAGAGTGTGTCTTGGGAGGATGTCGGTGATGGATGATGTGGGAATAATGGTCGAGATGAGATATGAACAGTTGAATATGCCACAACTTGTCTCGAAGTTGCTTGCGGAGTGTAGTGCGATTACTGACTATCGAGTGCTGCGTGATAGTCTCCCCAGAAGGCTCGCGCACCTGCTCAAGTGCCGGGCGGTTCTCCTTTATCAAAAAGTGGAAGAGACGCTACAATTTGTTGCAGGCGTCTATGATGATAAGTCTGGTTGGTCAGCAGCCCTGCTCTCGGTTGTGCATATCAATCCAGTGCCATTGATGAGTGATGTTGTAGAGGCACGGGCCTTCACGAC
>DAIQNC010000345.1:2005-4950 GCA_036788655.1 Ktedonobacteraceae bacterium | reverse complement strand
TCGATCATTGTAATCGTCGAACGGGGATGAGGGTGTAATAAATTAAGACCCTTACAGAGGATGTTTAACGTTGTGCGGCGAGGAATTGAGCGTCGTCACGAAATTGCTGTGCGATGTGGGCTATTTCCTGGCGACTCAGTACGCCTCGTTCGGTAATCACTTTCGAGACGAGTTCAGATGGCGTGTGATCGAAGTAGAAATTACGAACTGTCACGCCCTGTGTAGAATGCTCTAGCACCTCTGTTCCCTCTTTTTCTTCCAGCATTGCCATATTCTCTTGCATGTTTGTCTCTGACCACGTATGCGACGAAATTTTTAATGTCTCGCATAGTACATAAAAGGGAATAGAATGACCCTGGGCAGCCCAGCCTAGTAAGGCTGTTCCTGCTTTATTCAACACATCTCCATTTGCCAGAATACTATCCGCTCCGACAACAACCGCGCTACATTGCGGCAAAAAAATGTCTGCCTGTGCATCTGTGATGAGCGTAACCGCGATTCCCTGTTCGCTCAATGCACGTGCCATGTCGCGTCCTTCGTAACGGGGGCGTCCTTCTAATGTGATAACTCGCTCTATTGTCTCTTTATGAGACGTAAATACCTCTTGTACTGTACCAGAGATGCTATCCGTCATGAGCGTTCCCTTGAGAAATGGTGCGGCATGTGTAGCAATACGCGCCGTCGCTGTGTCATAGTCCTTCAGCAGTTGTTCAGCCGCGTGTTTGACTGCTGTTGGGCCGCCTTCTACGTGTAGAACACACCCGACAGCACTTGCAAGTGCTGCCATTGATGGTCGTGCCTGTGCTAATTGTTTCCCTACGTCATAGAGGCGCGACATGCGTTGTGCTTCACTTCCCTGTTGGCTCTGCACCTGTGTAGCAAGGTCACGCAAAATCTGTAGCGTCTCTCGTACAAGCCAACGTGAACCATGTTCGCGGTCATTCCGTACCGCATTGATACGTTGCTCGATATCGTTCATTTCATTCACCTCATTTAATCCCTTGTAGGGGCGTAATCCATTGCGCCCGTCTGCCCTTACACGACCTCGATCCCCACATGAGCGCAATGGATTACACCCCTACAAGAAATCTTTATTTCACGTGAAATTGGCCTGTACCATTTCAATTCTTGGCACTTGTGTATCTTATCCCGAAAGCGTACACTATTGGTATACGCAAGCAGTGTGCCAATCAGGAGCAACTCATGCCAGAGCAGACAGACAATACAGCCAATGTGACCAATACTACCAATCGCCGTACTATGCAAGCTGCGAGGCGAGTGAAACAAACGAAGCAGACACTTCCGTTGTTCACGACACCTATTCGCTCACTCATACAGCTAGACCGTACAGATAGTGTACCGCTCTATCAGCAAATTTGTCATGCGCTACGCGAAGCCATTCTCTCCGGTGAAATTGCGGAAGGGACTCGGCTTCCTACAGAACGTGCGCTGGCACGTGAACTGGACGTAAATCGCACGACGGTCATGAACGCTTACAATGAACTTGCCAGCGAGGGTCTCATAGAGGGACACGTTGGGCGCGGTACATTAGTTCGGCGCAGCTGTCGACGCGAGGTAGATGAAGCGTATGAAACAGACTATCCAACATGGCTTTTTGGACTGGCAGAGGGTGAAAATGCACTTTTGGGGCCGGATGCACGTGTCTTAGGCGAGATTGCTGCAATGGGAGAACGTAAAGAGATTATTTCTTTTGCATCAGGAACTCCTGCATCTGACATGCTTCCAGCCGAAACCTTACGCAACGTCGTCGATTCAGGGCTTGAGGAAGCACGGCAACAAGCTCTAGGCTACTGTCCCGTTGAAGGCTTGCAGAGCTTGCGACGAGGAATTGCGGCACGAATGCGTACACGTGGCGTCGCCATCGACCTGCAACATGTGTTGATTCTTTCAGGCTCGACACAGGGCATCGGCCTGATTGCTCGCTTTTTGCTACATCAGGGTGATGAGGTGGTTGTCGAGATACCAACCTATCTGGGAGCCATCAATACCTTTCGTGCGCTTGGCGCGAAGGTAATAGGTGTGCCGATGGACAACGACGGAATGCGCGTCGATTTGCTGGAGTCGATTTTAGCACGTCGCCAGCCACGCTTCATCTATACTTCACCCACGTTCCATAATCCTACTGGGACAGTCCTCTCACCAGAGCGTCGTCGTCGCCTGCTTACGCTCGCGCATCGCTATCAGATACCGATTGTGGAAGACGATGCCTATGGTGAAATTTATTTCGAGGGAAAACAGGTACAGCCACTCAAGGCGATGGATAGATATGAACAAGTCCTATACCTCAGCACCTACTCGAAAGTGCTTGCTCCGGGCTTACGTGTGGCATGGCTCGTTGCACCGTCTGCCATGATTGAACGGCTTTCACTGCACAAACAGGTCTTTGACCTCAACACGAATGCACTGGGACAATGGATGGTCTCGGAAATTTTGCAACATCACCTGCTCGATCCCCATCTTGCAATGATTCGACAACGCTATCAGCACAAAAGAGACCTGATGCTTGAAGCGATTCAGCAAGAATGGCCTTCTGGTACACGTGTCAATCACCCTCTCGGTGGCTTTCACCTCTGGTGTCGCCTTCCCACCGATATGAGAGCGCGTACCTTGCTCCGTGAGGCAACTGCCGAGCGCGTTGCCTTCGTGATAGGTGAACCGTTTCATATAGATGGGGGTGGACATCAATACATTCGTTTGAGCTATGCCTCAGCCGAGGAAGATACCATTATCGAGGGTATTCACCGCATCGGTAATGCCATGCGTCGTATACAGGAACGTCGCTCATCGCGTGATGAGAGTAGCCAGCTTGAACGACTCCCGATGGTATAAATAAGAGAGTATGCGATCCTGACATCCACGAGGAATGTCACTTCCAGAGGCGTATTGCAGTGACATTACTCGTGGATGTCAGGTGGGTTGACTAA
>DAIQNC010000345.1:0-1995 GCA_036788655.1 Ktedonobacteraceae bacterium | reverse complement strand
CATATGGCACAGGAACAAGTGGACACACACAATCATATAGACGAAACGGACTGGGAAATTACCCCTGATGGCCTCTACATTGCTACACGCGGCTTTCTTTCGAGGCGCGGCTACTGTTGCGCGAACAAGTGTCGCAACTGCCCCTATATCAACTGGCGCAACAACCCTGCATGGCAACCTGTGCCACATGAATATGTACGTCGAATGCGTGTCTCCGCAAAAGCAATAGCAGGAGCGCAAACCATGCTGGCATATCATCAGAATGCATTAGAGACAGACGATGAACAGGAACAGGTCTATCACCATATAATGATCGAACACTACCAGTTTCTATTGGAACGATGGAAATAGCTGTACATGTAGTGATAAACGAAATCAGCATCTTCGTAGAACCCGATTTATCGATTAGGTTCGAGTTGAATCTAATCGATAAATCGGGTTCTACGAAGATGCTGATTTTGAATGCGAAAACTCAGAATCACGCCATTACATATATCGGATTGCGACTCTAATATTTTAGTGACCTGGCGCCCAGACGAAACTGACACCGGGGCCGACATAGAATGTCTGATAGCTTAATATACCGAAGTTACCAGCCCAGTTATAGTTACTGGTATACACTGAATTACCACTTATCGACTCGACAATCGCCACGTGTCCATAAGGGCCAGCACCTTGCACACCCGGTTGCAACACAATAATTGAAGGAAGATGGGGATAAGCCGAAACAGCCCAGCCGTTTACCGATGCCCCATACGTCCACTCATCAGCATTTCCAAGCCAGGGAACCCACAGACCCGTCAGGGCATGATAACGCATGTTTGCCCAGTAGGTACATTGTCCATAAAAGAAACGATTTAATCCACCAGGACCACTGCTGACTCCACCACCTGTTGAAGACACTCCGCCACCTGTTGAGGACATTCCGCCACCTGCTGGCGCGGTAGGTAAACCTGCATAACTTTGATTGCCCTGGTCGAAACCGTCCTGTGTGACTGCCGTTACTGTAGCTGCCTGTTGTGCAAGTGACGTTGTGTTATTCGCTTTGGACGTAAAATATTTCATGATAGGCGTGAACGGATTGAAGCCACTATGAGCAGAGGTATCGGCGGGCAAGACAGCAAAGAGTGAACCAACAATGATAAATGACAGCAGCGTTATCACCGCGACATTGACCACCATTCGTCTACCCTGTGGTGGACGAATTCCTTTGCTCTTCTTGCCAGTAGAGCGAATAACGACAGGTTGACGTAAAGATGTCGTATTGTTTCTGATAAGCGGTTGCGTTCCAAGCGGACTCGTCTGTATATTTTGTAGTGAACGAGTCACCTCTGGAAGTGTACGTGTGACATTCGTGAGAATGATAGGAGAAAACGAAGTAATTTGCGTTGATGATGTCGGAGACGTTATTGGCGATGCCTGTACAGGTGTCTCAGGAGAACTGTTTGAGAGTTGCCGCGTTTTGGGAGAACCAGTAACGGGTCGCTGTTCGACTGACGAAGACGGTATCGGCGAAAGTGGCTCCAATGGGCCACTGATAAGAGGATTGTATTCAGGGAATGGGATTTGCTCGATTGTGGGAGAAAGTTCAGTTATCGCACCTGTTCCCTTTGAAATTGTACTTCCCGCCGATTTTTTCGTAGTAGCACTAGATTGACGCTTTTCCATGAACGACATACTGTTTCCTTTGATTCTATTCTAACAGGTTAGACCGCCGTTACCTGGTTATGCCGCTTACACACAACTTCGCGCACACAACCTTTGTTATGACTGTACTGTATCAAGTCCGATAGGTCAAGCATACAGAGGCTTCTGTAGGACTATAGGACTAATCCAGCAACATCAGGTTAAGGCTGTACCTGTCTACAACGAACTCATAAAAACCCGCCCGAAAACACTCGTTCAATAAAACGTATGCAATAGTGCTTATCGCACACGAAACCACTATCTGTAGTACGGTGATTTATCACGTCTGCGTCAATATTTGCACAGACG
>DAIQNC010000344.1:2101-4951 GCA_036788655.1 Ktedonobacteraceae bacterium | reverse complement strand
CACTCTATCGGGAAGTGAACCTGGAACTGCTGGCGTCGGATACACTCGTGAATTTCTTGAATCACCGCGACGGTATGCTCCGCCGGAATGTTGTACTCCATCTCCTGAAAGCGCACCATACGCGGTGTCGCAAAGAGACGATGACTATAATTCACCTCATCAATGCTAGCGATAGATTGCGCCGAAATATTACTCACAGTCTTGCTCAAACGTGGCACAAGACGACAACTCTCTGAAAGGAGCCAGTAGACATAATTTTCCAGCACGAGCTTATTGAAATTGCCCCACAGCGAACTCTTGCTCACGGGTTCAGTTGTCTCGTTCAGAAATTTCGCCTGTACGCCATCGGCATAGGGAAACGAAAAGAACTCGAAATGGCTATTCTCGCGCCTGTACTCGTCGAGATGGGCAAGGCAATCGCTCAATTTCTCGGCACGGCTCTGATAGCGTAAGCGTTTCGCTGGCACAACACGCAACTTCACCTTCGCAATCACGCCCAGCATCCCCAACGAAACCTGAGCCGCCTTGAACACATCAGCATTCTGCTCCGATGAGCATTCTAGCAATTCGCCCGATGCCGTGACCAGCGTGAAGCCCTCGACCTGCGTTGAGAGCGTACCAAATTGGATTCCTGTGCCATGCGTTCCCGTACTTACCGCACCCGAAATACTCTGCACGTCGATATCGCCGAGGTTTTCCTGCGCGAGACCCTGCGCGAACAACTGCTCACCGAGCAGCTTGAGAACCGTCCCACCCAATACCGTCACTTGCCCACGCTCCTTGTCAACATCCTCGATCCCCTGTATCCCGTCCAGCGATATCATCACATCGTCCGAACGCACAATGGGCGTGAACGAATGACCGGAACCTGCCACGCGCACATGACGCCCTGACCGTCCGAACTCACCCACCAGCGAAGCAAGCTCGTCGATGCTACGTGGCTTAATGACTTCGGATGGTGTGCAGTGTACGGAGCCTGACCAGTTGTGCCATGTCTGCTCACCTTTTGTTTTCATTACAGGCTATACCTTTCTTATATTGTGCTGTTGTGATGAACGGGGATAAAAAACGATGGACGTGTGTGATGTGGCGACAGGGTGTAATGAATTATGCCCGTACATTTCAGCATCCCCCGAACATTTGAGGTTTTGTTGCGTTTTCTTTTTTCACCTTCTCAATTAACGCTCAGATGTACGGGCATAATTCATTACACCCTTCCCCACTCCTCAATGCTCAAATAAAGCACTGCCCGTCGCCGCGATAGGTGGTCACTTCCTCGGCAACCTTGCCATGCGAGACACAGAGCAGGTGCGGAAAGCGTTCGCATAGCTCCCCGGCCTTGCTGTGACGCATCAATATCGGGTCGCCAATAGTAAGTTCTGTATCCCCTTTATAATGAATAGGAGTTTGCACTTCACCTGCTCCCTCAAGTGTGTCGAGCTTCGCACCCACTGGTAAGTAGGGCTGTGGCTGCTTTTCAAGTCCAACGGCTCCCGATGCGATGTAGCCACCGCCGAGACAGGTGTAAATGTGGAGACGAGGATGACGCACAATCTCGATGGCATAGCCTGCGGCTGGCTGATAACGAAAATCGCGGTAATTGTCGAAGAGGGCTGGCGCATAGAAACCGGAGCCAACCGTTATCTCTGTCACGCCTGGCTCATCGCGTGTCGAGTCGATGCTACCAGTGCCGCCACCATTGACGAAGCGAAGCGACATGCCATAGCTTTTGACGAGTTCGATAATCGCGGCGCGACGTGCAGCAACTTCTCGTATCGAACGCCGTTTCAGTTGTTGCACTAGCGTATTTTTTAGCTTCTGACCGGGGAAGTTATCGCCCACACCAGCTATTTGCGCCTCATATCCCATTAAGCCATCAAGCCGCACATGAGACGATGCCTGAATGCATTCAAGCAGAGGACGCGCTTGCTTGCGAGTACGCACAGGCGAACGCCAGACACCGAAGTGCAATCCAGGAATGTTCATCGACATGTCGATTTCGAGGCACACAGGCAGCACAACGTTGTGACGAGCCGCAACACTCTCAATTCGCTCGATATGTTCGACGCTATCGACCATCAACGTGATTGATGCACCAGAAGCAGTGGCCTCAGCAACCGCCGCGATATCTTGCTCATGCCATGTTGGATAGCCAATTAACAAGTCATCAAAGCCTTGCGAGGCCAGATAGACCGCTTCTAGCGCAGTAAAGCACATGATACCTTGAAAACATGTGTTGGAGGTGAGAATGCGACGCAATACGGCGACACTTCGCAGCGATTTCGAGGCCAACCGAATGCGCTTCCCCTGAGCGCGTTCCGTTATCGCTCGCATGTTTTGCTCAAGCAGGTCGAGGTCGAGAAAGGCAAACGGCATCTGGCGACCTGCGAAAATATGTTTGTAATAGGCATAGTCACGTTGCAGTGTTTGAGGGGATGCAGGTATTGTTAATGTTTCTTCCATTGCTCTGTCCTTTCTCTATCAACCGGGGTGTAATGAATTAGACCTGTACATTTCAGCATACTCCAAACATTTGAGGTATTATTTCGTCTCTCTTTTTCTCATTTTCATCAACGCGACAATGTACGGGTCTAATTCATTACACTCTGGTTACTCGATACACAACATCCATCTTATATTGCTAGCTTGATAACTGCTGTGATGAGCAGATCGAGGTTGTGCCGCGCCCGTTCGGTATTTTTGTCGCTGATGAATTGCAGGATGAGACCGTCGATGCCCGCGACGACGAAACGCGCAAGGTCTGTATATGGAACGGCACATGTAACACTCGCTGCCTCGAAGTGCTGCTGAAAGAGCGTTTCGACGACGGAGACATAGCCATCGTATTGT
>DAIQNC010000344.1:0-2091 GCA_036788655.1 Ktedonobacteraceae bacterium | reverse complement strand
CATACTGCATCACCTGTAACTCTGAGGCTGACTCGACATGCGCCCAGTACGCTTTGATGCTCTCAGCGATAATTTCGTGCAGGTCGAGGCCAGCAGGTATCGCCGCCTGCACAACCTCTTTCGTCAGGCGCATCATTTCCTGCAAGACAGCAAAGAGCAGGTCATCCTTACTACCAAAATAATAGCGCAACGTCGCCTGATTCACCTCGGCCTCTGCCGCTATTTTTCGTGTCGTCGTCTCCGCGATACCATCACGCGCCAGCACCTTAATTGCCGCCGCAATAATCTCCGCACGTCGCTCGACTGCATGACTGGCTCTCGGCACACCTTCCTCATTTCTATAAGAATGATATTCAATCGCTTGAATAAAGTATACACAGAAAAGTGAGGAATTACAATGTTGTGCCGTGATTTATCACGGGCGTCTCCCATGTTGTATCTGTATGACGCACACCCGTTGTAAATCACGGCACAACATGTTGGTAGTAAGGTGATATAATCAACATCATTCACACATATTAGAGGAGCGTTCATGGCTATTCGTGTTGGTCTGGTTGGCTATGGCATGGCGGCTTCGGTCTTCCATGCGCCATTGATTACAAGTGTCGAGGGATTAGAGCTTGTCGCCGTTGTTTCGTCGAATGCGGCGAAGGTGCAGCGTGATTATCCTGATGTAAGCGTTGTCCCTGCGCTCGATGCGCTCCTGGCACGGAATGACATCGAGTTGGTGGTGATTGCGACACCGAATGGGACACATTATGAATTCGCACGGAAAGCACTTGAGGCTGGCAAAAACGTCGTGGTTGATAAGCCATTCACGATATATACTGATGAAGCCGAGGAGCTTATCGCCCTTGCAGAGCAGAAACACGTCATTCTTAGCGTCTTCCAGAATCGTCGCTGGGATAACGATTTTCTGACGATTCGCGCTCTGTTAGAGACCGGGTTGCTTGGTACACTTGCCAGTTACGAGGCGCATTATGACCGCTATCGACCCATTGTGCGTAACCGGTGGCGCGAACAGGCGTTACCGGGTTCGGGAATGCTCTATGACCTGGGAGCGCATCTCATTGATCAGGCTCTTGTGCTGTTTGGCGCACCTGCGACTGTCTGGGCGGATGTTCGCGCACAGCGACCGGGAGCCGTGACCGATGATTATTTCCATATCATGCTGACATATCCACAGAGGCAGACGGTTCTTCTGCACTCCGGCTCCATTGTGCGTGAGTTGCCGCCACATTTTCAACTGCACGGCAACAAGGGCAGTTACATCAAATACGGCATTGACTCGCAGGAAGACGCGCTCAAGGACGGGAAGCGTCCCGGTGCAAGCGATTGGGGACAGGATGACGCTTCACACTATGGAACGCTCACCATCGACGTTGGAGATATCACCATCGACGGCAGAGTTCCGACGCTCCCCGGTCACTACGAGACGTTTTATCAGGGAATGGTTGAGGCTCTCACGCAGGGCAAACCCGCACCCGTCAATCCACAGGATGCTCGCAACACCATTTATGTGATTGAATGTGCGTTACAGAGCAGCAATGAGCAACGCGCTATCCCATTTTAGGGAAGTAGTACATATTCCTGCTGGCATACGTCACACCATCCGTACAGCGTGTCGCCCTCTTCGCGCATCCAAGTGAAGCGACGGGCGCAACGGCAGACGTAGCCATGCTGTCGGGCTGGATTGCCATAGACGAGGGCATGTGGGAGAACGTCGTGCGTTACGACGGAACCTGCACCAATCAGCGCAAACTCGCCGATGGTGACGCCGCATACGATGACGGAGCCTGCACCGATAGACGCACCATATTTTACAAGCGTGGGCGTAATCTGCCAGTCATCCGCGCTCTTGAGCGTCCCAGCGGGATTGATGGCACGTGGAAAGAGATCGTTGGTAAAGCAGACATGCGGCCCGATGAAAACGCCGTCCTCGATAGTAACACCATCGAAAATCGAGACGGAATTCTGGATTTTGACGTTGGAGCCAATGCGAACGTGTGCGTCGATATAGACACCTTTACCAACATTGCACGACTCTCCAAGCGTCGCATGTTCGCGCACATGCGCCTGCCTCCATATTCT
>DAIQNC010000343.1:0-4951 GCA_036788655.1 Ktedonobacteraceae bacterium | reverse complement strand
GTCTCAACCTGCCCAATGCCTTCAATAGTTGTGCGTAAATGGTTCTGTAGAGAGTAACACGTAACGCGGGTAAACATATCAACGAGGCGGTTATAACGCAGTTTTGTCAGAAGTGCTTGTTCATCCCCTTTAGCGTATCTTGCAACTATCCCTGGAGTTGCATCTGGTATCTTAATTGTTGCCATCAATGGATGCGGTGTTATATGCAGTACGTTTTTTGCAACAAAGCAATAGCGAGACCTTCCTGATGGACTGATTGTCCATTCCTTTCCTTCTGGTACTTTGGCTCTAATGGACTCAGGAAGAGCAGTGCGATATCGGAAAGAATATATAACATCACCAAGATTCTTTGGAAGTTTTATATTGAGTGTCTGAGCAGCAGCTTCAAGGTCTTGTCGCTCAAATAATACCTCGTAGTCACCTTCTTTATACTTTGAGTTAAATATAAACTCCATGAGTTGCTGATATCTATTCAGCTTTTTAGGAGAGGGCGAAGAAAGTTCGATAACGCCTTCCTCTGTATCGTTTTGCAATCCTAATGACTCTTGATGCGATGATTGTTCATCCTCGGGTAAATCTGTATTCACTGCGCTACCTCTATCTCTTTTTTGATTGTATAATGCAGGAACTCCATAGTTTTTTGAATGGGTGGGCCACCGTAAAATGACAACTTCCTCGCGTAATGGCTCTTTCGTCACAGTAGAAAACCGGGTACGAAACAACTCTCTATCCAGAAGTTCATAGCCAAGCGACTGACCAATGTCTCCCAGGATTTTGCCAGTGGGAATTTTGACGCGAAAATACGATGCCTGATCGCCTACAACATAGGCAAGATGTGCGCCTGGATGCAATGTCGTTCTCAAAGATGCAAGATGACGAGCCATACCACCAAAATACAGCCTGGTAACTCTCGGATACAGCCTTTCAAAACCTGATGTCTTTTCGAGCCTCACCCGTTCAGCTTCAATAGCTTCAGCTAGAACTCTCACTTCTGCATAATCTTTTGACCATACGCTATCAGTATCACCTGTATATACAGTTCTCGTATTTGAACACAGAAGCTCTTTCTTAACCGTTTGCAAGTCTATCTTCGTCTTCACGAAACCGAGCAATACTGATTCCAAACGTGTTGTGCGTGTGTAGTCTTTTTCATTAGGATAAGGGGGCGAAGTAATAACCGCATCAACGGAATGAGGTAGCAAAACCTGAGAAATCTCACGGGCATCTCGAAGATAGACATGCGAAGGAGTATCATTTTGATAATTTCTCAAACTTCGTAAATCTGCCACCATTTTCTGAACAGCATTGAGCCATGCCGATATCACAGGAGCGTCATACTTTATCGTACCTATCCCTACTTCGGGGCCAAAGTGTAAATTGCTGCTTGAGGAAACGGTACTCTTACTGAGCGCAAGTAGTTCGTGTGGAGAGTAATCATCATGAAAATTCTTCTGAAGGCATTCAAGTAAAATAAGTGTTTTATGTAATGGTAAAGGGCTGATTGACTTACTCACAAGTAGCTTTGTTTCTTCCTGTGAAAGTGTGCGTAGACGATCAGTTTCACTGTGAACCATATTGAAGAGCGCATCATCCTCGATACCGTCTTGTCTAAGCATATCTAATGCATCATAGGCAACCATACGAGCGTGTTCAAGCAATCTATCGGGATTGGGACTCCAATCTATCTTCACCTTTGAAGCAAAATACGCCATCGGATTCACTTCCACCCCCACACTCGGTATACCTGACTTCTTACATTCCACAAGCACCGTTCCCGTTCCGCAGAAGGGGTCTAAAACGAGGTGGGAGTCATGTATCTCGAAACGTTCAAGATACTCCCGTACAAGATGGGCAGGAAAAGATAGGACAAAACGATACCATTCATGAATAGCACGATCCTGTGGATAGAGTTTATTCGTCTCATTTGCACTATCACGACTTTTAATAGCTCGATTCATTCAAACAACTCCTACGAAACCTGAATGCTCATAGTAGTAATGGTTGGCATTGTGTCACCCTGGAAGCCTACCTTTATACTTACTACTGTGACACATTGTAGCAGAAGTTTGAAGCTTTTAATACCTGCCAGTGCTTTTGTTATTTTCTTATCAAACGACATACGTCAGCGACGGCATGTTGTTAAGGTTGAAGGCGTCCTGCCCCGAAGGAACTGTATACTGCACAAGCGTTCCTTGAGTGCTGCTGAAGCTATCTATAAATGATGGGCGCGTACCGAGAAAGATACTATTACCCCCTGCTACAATCGGCTCATAACCTGTATACTGATAACTGGGAAGAGCTTGAGACCATTCGTGCTTACCTTGCGCGATATCCAGCGCGAGAATATAGCCAGGTTGCGTATTCGGGTTGTTCGTCGCGGTATCGAACAGTCCTGCCCCTACATAGACGGTATTGCCGATGACCTGTGGTAACGTCCGCACCTCTCCACCTACAGTCGAGTGCCACAGTTCTGTACCGTCATTTGCCTGTAACGCATACACGGTTCCTGCCTGTGTGCCGTAATACACCACGCCATGCACTTCATATGCTGGTGATGGATAACCTGCCACCAACTGAGAACTCCAGAGCTTCGTTCCCGTCACAGGATTATAGGCGTAGATTGCTGATGTCGCAGGTTGAACTTCGCAGTTGAAGCAGGTCGAAGAGGACGAGACATACAAAACACCATCGAAGAATTGCGCGTCTGTCGTTTGTTGATTTCCTTCCGTGAGTGTCGTCCACGCGACTTTCCCATTTGTAGCATTCAACGCAAAAAATCTATCACCATCGAGAACAATGATCGCATTATCAACCACATTATTCAGACCGACGCCATTACGATTATTCGCGCTTTGCGGATACTCATACGACCAGTGTGCAATGCCGGTATGAGCATCGAGTGCGAAGATACGCGGATTTCCAGTCTTATCGTCAACAGTCGAGATGTACACAAGGTCGTGTAATACCAGAGGCCCTTCTAACCCTCTCTGTGTACCTACCTTGACACGCCAGAGTAATGCACCATCAGAAGCGCGAATGGCATACATATAGACTCCGGCATTCTCTAGCACGCCAAAATAGACGCTCCCATTCGCAACGGTAGCAGAGGTGATAATATTCGGAGTAGGAAGAAGAACACCACCCATGCCGCTTGGCGCAGGTGTTGGTATGTTCGGACACCATCCCATACTAAAAAACCAGATGGGTGTAAGATGACCATTCTGCACCTTGAAACGATAAAGCCCCTCGCTCCGCACTGCATACAGACCCGATTGCCCTGCTCCCGTTGCATACTGAACGGGAGCGGGTGTGTTTTGACCTGACGTACAAGGTTTCCCACCAGTTGCTCCAACGCCGATGCCGAAAGGATTATTGTGACGAGTCACATTGAACCCGACAAACAGGCAACCGAGCAGCACAAGCACCACCACGACTATCGTGATTGTGCCTGTAGAGCGATGCAACGCACGAGGTTGCACAGGGGAAACCTTGTCATTCATTCCACTATTCCTTTACGAGAGAGCGCAACCACCACATTCGCTCCCCCGATGGCGCGTCCACCGAGCAGCACAGCGTCTTTTTCGAGTGGGCGCGGCTCGTCGCGTACCATATTCAACGCATAGTTGGGATTAAGTTGGTCACAGTTGATTGTAGGCGGAATCACGCCATCTTGCAAGGCGAGCACGGCAGTGATGGCATCGAGCGCACCAGCAGCACCGTAGCTATGCCCTATCATTGTGCGCGGAACACTCACGGGTACATGCGGCAGTTCAGAACCAAAAACCATGTGCAGGGCTTCGACTTCGCCAGCATCGGAATAAGGTACAGCACGACCATCGGCACTGAAATAGCCGATATCATCAGGAGTGAGGCTCCCACTTTGCATAGCGAGACGAATGGCACGTGCATACTGCGTACCGTTCGATGACGGTGGCAGTAGACCATGTGCATCGTTCGTCTGTCCATAGCCAACGATTTCACCGTAGATGTGCGCTCCACGTCGTTTCGCGTGTTCGTACTCTTCGAGAACACAGATGCCCGCACCTTCCGCCAATACAAGGCCAGCAGCGCGGCGGTCAAAAGGACGGTAAGCATTCACATCATCGCCCGCTGCAAAGTCATCGCCATAGCCAAGCACGAAGAGGACATGCGGAAGCAGCGGAGCCTCGCATCCACCCGTCAGCAGAATATCAGCATTCCCTCGACGTATAGCACCATACGCAACACAGAAAGCGTCAAGTCCACCGATGGTATCATTCACAGGCGTCTTCGAGTACCCTTGCGTTCCGAAGCGAATAGAGGTCTGTCCAATGTTCGCAACCTGTAGCCAGGCAATCGCGGTATACGCACTCACTGCACGTGGCCCACGTTTGTGAAACGCTACAAGCTGGGCTTCGCTGAACTCGATGCCACCGAATGTATTAGCAATCACTGCGCCAACGCGGTGTGTATCCTCTGCCGCTATATCCAGACGAGCATCGGCGATAGCCTCTTGTACTGCAATGAGCGCATAGTGCGTCATACGGTCTGTGCGATTTACTAGCTTACGCTCGATGTATGTCCTCGCGTCAAACTCTGGTATCTCTCCCGCTATCCTGACAAGGAGCTTCTCAACTGGAAAGCGTTGTACACGACGAATGCCCGATGTACCGCTCTGGATCGCATTCCAGAATGGAGCTTTCCCTGTCCCATTCGGAGCAACCACACCTACGCCCGTCACTACTACTCGTCGCTCATGTTCATCGTTTTGTTGTGTTTTTGCTGTATCTGTCATGCTCTTTTCCTGATATCGTTGTGAACAGCCATTTTTCAGGCAGAACGTGCGAGTAGTAATGCACTATTGACGCCCCCAAAGCCACTGGAATGCGAGAGTGCAATGCGAACATGCGCAGGACGTGCCACATTGGGAACATAATCAAGGTCACAGCGTGGGTCAGCATGGAGCTGGTTG
>DAIQNC010000342.1:0-4952 GCA_036788655.1 Ktedonobacteraceae bacterium | reverse complement strand
ACGGAATCATCTCCCCCATATGTCCGATGATAATTTGTAAATTGGGCAGACGATCAAACACACCTGCCAGTATCATTCGCAAAGAGTGAATGCCTACCTCAGAATGCCATCCCCAACCAGATGTTGCCAGCGTGAAATTGACCGCCGGATCGAAGCCCGTATAGTACGCATCCCAGACTGCCTTCGGTGGCTCGGCAGGATGAATGTAGATTGGTACATTCAAAGCTACCGCCCGCTCCAAAATCGGCATGAACATTGGATCATCCAGGAAACGTCCATTGGTTGTGCCGTTAATCATTGCACCCACAAAACCGGGGAGCTTCATAACTCGTTCTAACTCGTCAGCTGCCGCCTGTGGATGTGCCATTGGCAACGTCGCAAAGCCAGCAAAGCGCGTAGGATGGGACACAATTGCCTGAGCAAGTTGATCGTTCGCCTCTTTTGCTAGTCTTATGCTTTCGTTATCAGGACTGGTTAAGGCAGCCGAGATGCCATGAGAAATAACCTGGACATCTATTCCTGCTTCGTCCATCGCCTTCAAACGTGTCGTGGTAAGGTCGGCTAGTTCGGATTCAAGTCGAATGCTCCCTGACTGGTGTTTATGCATAGCCTCTATGGCTGCCTCAGCCAGAAAATGTTCTTCTATCGTAATAATTCGCATATTAACCTTCTTGTGAAGTATGTTATTTTATGCTCACTCGAGATGCCTTCATTACACGCTCCGTCGCGTCACGAAGTAGCACTGAAGCATTCTCCATTGCGTATTGTAGTGTTACGGGACCAGGAACAAGCGTCGCAACAGCATCGACGCCAAGTCCATACACATTCTGATAACCCTTTCCTAAGCTTCCAGCAATCGCAAGCACAGGTATACCGTAGCGTTTCGCAAGTTCGGCAACCGCCCCTATGGTTTTGCCAAATGCCGTCTGTTCATCTATCTGCCCCTCAGCAGTGATTATCAGGTCAGCATCTCGTATGCGCTCCTCTAACTTCACGGCATCCAGCACAATCTGTGCGCCAGGGCGTAGCGTGGCATTGAGAAATGCTATCAATCCTGCGCCAAGTCCACCTGCCGCCCCAGCACCCGGTATGTCCTTCACAACACGCTCCAGGTCTCGCTCTATGACCATTGCATATTGTGCCAGAGCAGTATCCAATTCGGCAACCATCTCAGATGTTGCCCCTTTTTGTGGCCCATAGATAGCCGATGCTCCTGTAGAGCCACAAAGCGGATTGGTCACATCACACGCCACCTCAATTGTGCTTTCTCGCAAACGTGCATCCATACCTTCAACCGAAATATGAGCCAGTTTTGCAAGTACGCTTCCACCTCTCGCAAGCTCTGTTTCATGCTCATCACGTAATGAGCCACCGAGAGCCTGTACCATCCCTGCGCCGCCGTCATTCGTGGCACTTCCGCCAATGCCAATGATGAAGCGACGACACCCCCTGTCGAGTGCCGCCGTTATCAATTCGCCAACACCATACGTCGTTGTGATACGTGGATCGCGTTTTTCTGGTGGAACAAGTGGCAGTCCTGCACAGGCCGCCATCTCGATAACGGCAGTAGTGCCATTCCCCATCACGCCATAAAATGCCTCAACGGGTTCTCCAAGTGGGCCTGTCACTGTTTGCTGGACAATCTCACCACCTGTCGCATCAACAAGAGCCTGCACTGTTCCTTCACCGCCATCGGCAACTGGCACAATCTCGATGTCACATTCAGAATAGACCGCACGTGTACCCTCAGCGATAGCTTTTCCCGCCTCAGCAGCCGTTAAACTCCCCTTCAACGATTGAGGGGCTATCACTATACGCATGTCGTGTAATCCATTCTAAACATGAGTTCGCATAATTTCAGCAGCACTGATGCCACGAATCGAGGCATCGACAAGCTCAATTGGTTGCAATGCTGGTAACGACGGATCCAGTGCATTCAACGACTTTTTGATTTGCAAGAGACAACCAGGATTAGCCGTTGCAATGATATCAGGCATGGTTTTAAGAATGTTTCTCGCCTTGCGCTCACCTAGTTTGCTTGCTGGCTCCGGTTGCAAGAGGTTGTACGTTCCCGCGCTGCCACAGCAAATATCAGCCTCTGGAATATCCATTACGTCAAGTTGTGGAATAGTTTTGAGGACGCTACGTGGTTGAGTGCGAACGCCTTGTGCATGTGCAAGATGACAGGCATCATGATACGCCACTTTCAAGGCTAAGGGATGTCATGGCGCAACAGGTTCCAATTCTGCCAGCAATTCAGAGATATCACGTACTGAGTCCGAGAATGCTTTTGCGCGTTCCGCATATTCAGGGTCATCACGCAACAGGTAGCCATATTCCTTCATGCTGGAGCCACACCCCGCGACATTCACCACGACGGTATCGACATTCCATGCCTCGAAGGTATCGATCAGCTTACGAGCATATTGCAACCCCTCATCCTCGCGTCCGGTGTGAATACTGAGCGCACCGCAACAGCCTTGCGTCGGCGGAATGACAACATCGCAACCCTCAGCCGCCAGAACACGAATCGTTGCCGCATTTACCGGGTCAAAAAAGACACGTTGAATGCAGCCTGTGAGCAGCCCGACTCGTCGTCGTTTCTTCGATTTCGCCCGAATAAATGTCGGTGGTCGGGAGAGCAGCGAACTGAGGCGCACATCCGGTAAAATTGTCTGCATATTGAGCAAACGTTGTGGAATGAGCCGCTTTGCTGTTGGAGTCTGCAAAAAACGTGACGCTCCACTCTTTTGATACAACCACAGGAACGGCACTAACAGACGTAAACGGGTTGGATGCGGAAAGAGTGCGAAGATAAACTCGCGGAAAAGGCGATCCCAGAGTGAGCGCGGATGATTCCGTTCAATCTGTGGGCGTGTCGCCTCGATCAATTTATCGTACTGTACACCCGACGGGCATGCGGTAACACACGCCATACAACCGAGGCACTGGTCAATGTGCTGCGTAAACGTTCCGCTCAAACCAATTTCGCCTTCCGAAGCCGTTTTCATCAAAAGTATACGACCTCGCGGCGAGTCCATTTCCTCACCCCAGAGCAAATATGTGGGGCAGGTCGGTAGACAAAAGCCGCAATGCACACAATCGGCGATGAGTTCCGGGTCAGGCGCGTGATGCGCGTCGAACGAAGAGATATGAACTGGTATCTGTGTCAGCGTCTTCGCATGTCCATTCTGTTCGTTCTTTCCATTCTGACCTTGATGCCCATTCTGCTCTACCAATCCATGTGGGCCAGACTCGATAGGAGCATTCTCGTTCTCGTGCTGCATTCCTATATCCTTCCTAGAAAGCGTCCGGGGTTCAGTGTGCCATTGGGGTCAAAACGCATCTTGATACGTCTCATCACCTCGATAGCTGGACTTGGCCCCCATACATCGAGGTGTTGCGACATGGCTACAGGCGTCTCCACGACCACAAGGCTTCCGCGTTTTGTCATCGCAGCCTTTCGTAGCTCGTCAACCGCCTTGAGTAACGCAGCATCATCGCCCATGAGTTGCACGAAAATCAGACCATGACCAGCATGAACATTCCAGCGTGTGGCGAGATGTGATTGTTGTGTTACGCGCTGGAGTTGTGATAACCAGTACACGACTTCTGTTGGCAGTACACTTGCTTTTATCGTAAGACGTGAACCCGATGCGTCATCAACCTCACTCTGCTTGTTCATATTTGACCAGAATTGCGTTTCGTCTTCACCCTGCAACGTCTGCACATTCTGGCTTACATTTGCTTGCTTTGCCATATCAATGATTGTCTTACATTGCGCCTCAGCCGCGTCCTGGCCTGTCTCGAAGCGTACAGCCATTGTATATGTATCGGGCGTATCCGAAGAGCCGAAGATATCCAGAATTGTTGGCACGAGCGTTGAACCGATGACTTGCACAGCCATGTTACAGATAGCACGGAGATTCGGCGAGATGATTGTGACGGTACGCGATGTCACGGGAAGAGGATAGAGACGGAATGTTGCCTCGACAATCACGCCGAGTGTTCCCAATGAGCCTGTGAAGAGCTTCGGCAAATCGTAGCCTGCGACATTCTTGACCACTTTACCGCCGCCTCTCGCTATCGTTCCATCGGCAAGCACGACGCGCACACCGATAATCTGGTCGCGCACACCGCCATAGCGCAAACGGCATGACCCGGAGCTATTCGTAGCGATAATGCCACCTATTGTCGCCTCCGGTGCAAGTATTGGATCGAGTGCCAGCCATTGTCGCGCCTCTGAGAGTGCCGTTTGCAGATTGGCAAGCGTCATACCTGCCTGTACTGTAACAGTCAAGTCTTGCGGCGCATGTTCCACAAGCTTATTGAGCCGCGCTGTACTCAGCACAATATCGCCAGCAGAAGGCGGAAAGCCTGTACTGAGTTGCGTTCCACTCCCACGCACAAGCACCTTCAAGCCTTCTTTGTTCGCGTAAGAGAGCAACGTTGCAACCTCGTCCTCATGTTCAGGTTCGACAACGACCTGCGGATGGATGCCCATCACATCGTCTGTCGTCTCTGCAGCCCGAACACGTCCGGGAAGCAGCGATTCGATTGAGGACAATAACGATTGCTGTGAGACATTCATATTTTCTCCCCCTTAGAATCGCTCGATGATACCAGCCGCCTCTAATGGGTGCTGACGATAGGGACCAGGAGTTTCTCCACACAGGCGCGGAGTGGGATAGACTTTGTTCGGGTTGCACAGGTTATCAGGATTGATGGCACAACGGATAAGCTGATGCGTTGCCATATCTGCCTCGTTGAACATCACAGCCATGTATTCTTTCTTGTCGATACCAACGCCATGCTCCCCTGTAATGCTGCCACCATGCGCGACGCAGCTACGAATGATATCACCAGCGAGTTGCTCGGCACGATGCTCCTCACCCTCGTTCCTTTGATCGTAGAGGACAAGCGGATGCAGATTACCGTCGCCAGCATGGAAG